>JAQICD010000055.1 GCA_027858715.1 Prolixibacteraceae bacterium | reverse complement strand
CCTCAAAGTGTGCTACTAATGTTCTGTCTGACGTTACTATAATATCGTAACTCGTATTCGACGATACAATGTTTGCACCTTCCGTCCAGTTGGCAAAAGTATATCCTTCAAAAGGTGTTGCGATAACTGTTGTTTGTGAGTCTTTGTTTAACAAACCTCCACCACTGGTCGATCCACCTTCAGCCGGGTTCGATGATAAAGTGATTGTGTATTGAGTTTGCGCTGTAGAAAAACTCCATTTATAATGACTGGCCATTGCATTACCTGCTACATCTTTTGCTGCAATGGTAATGGTTCCGGTATAAACAGTATTGTCGGTAAGTGGGCTTGTTGGAGTAAATGTAGCGGTGGTTCCCGAATAAGAAACTGAGCCGGCTATCGGATTTGTATCCTGTTTTGCCGATGCCATTGGCATCCCCTTTTTTTCTGTTTTTGTTCCAGCTATCTGTTTCGTGCTCTGTTTTGCCATAGCCATTGGCATCCCCTTGTTTTCTGTTATTGTTCCAGCTATCTGGTCCGTGCCCTGATTGACCAGGAAGGTAGCCGTGTTAATAGTGGAAGGATCCATCGCTGTACTGAATGTGGCCGTAATTATTTTATCGAGCGGCACATTTGAGGTTGCGTTTAGCGGATCGGTTGACGTTACTGTTGGAACATTACTAGTGGAAAAACTCCAGCTATAATTTTCAAGCGGATAATTTCCGGCAGGATCTTTTACCTTTTTAGTAATATTGCCACTGTACATTTTATTACCTTCAAGTGGCTCAGAAGGTGAAAAGGTTGCAATTTTGTCTGCATATGTTACGATTCCAGAAACAGGAACTGTTCCTTGTTTTACAGAAAAAGTTTGATTATTAATCGTTGCAGGCAACATCTCTTCATTAAATGTTGCAGTGATTATCTTGCTCGTGACCACATTTGTAGCTTCATCAGCAGGATCGGAAGATATTACTTCGGGACAAACGCCTATGGTTTCATCTTCAAAGATGTCCTTTTCGCATTTCCACATAAAAAAGCTCAATAACAACAACAATATCCATGTTGAGCTAAAGAACCATGAATGCCTCTTATGTTTAAACATCGAAGTATTCATTTCATTTGTAAACTTAATTTGTTTTTCCATTGTGATTATATTAAATGTATTTTATAATATGTTTTCAAGCTACTATATTCAAATCGGGTTTTCCTAAGCTCGATAAAATATACCATACAAAGTTGCTGAGATACCCCGTTTAATCCGTTATAGATTTACAAATATTTGTTACATAATTCACTGAAATACAAAAATGTAGATTGTTGTGATAAGCAAATTGCCCCGAATAGGTAAATCGGGGCAATTGGGGCGAGTTATGTGGCACTTTTGAAGAATACTATTTAGACAGACTAAACCATTAGAATATATACCTAAATGAAATTGCGCCTCCATCGGCCCAAAATCCTGTATAACCATAGAAATTGAACGCAGGCTTCCAGTCAACTCCAATATTAAACGGAATCTCGGCAAAGCTATATTCCAAACCCAGTATCCCGTCGAGGCCAACTACCGTATAATCAGTACCGTCATTTCCCCATCCTGCATTATCACCATTCCAAAAACCAACATGAGCGCCAAAACCGAAATACCATTTTAGCCTCTCAGCTTGAAATGCAACGTTATGAATTTCATACAAACCTGTTAATTGCAGACCTTTCCAACGGCTTGAAACGATGCCCTCTAAGGCTGACTTTTCACTTACAAAATGCTTTATGGTTAATCCATTGGCAAATCCGCCTCTTAAACCAATACCTGTACTGTAATCCTGTGCATTGCCAAACAGGAAAAGACCTGTTGCAAGCAGTATTGTTAATGCAATTTTTTTCATTTTGTATTATCGTTTAGATGTTTCCTACTCGTATGGCTTTTCGGTTTTGCCCCAATTTCGTCCCTGTTTGGTCAGGTTATAAATTACTGGGTATTTGACAAAGTTAACATGCACGCCCGAGTATATTATTACACAATAAATTTAAAAAGTTGCATAAATCATAGTTTTCAATGTGTGAATTATGTAACTCTTTTGACAAATTGTATAAGATATCCAAGTTGTGTCAGCATACCTTTACTGTCAATAAACTAAAATTTATATTTATGAAAAGGACACACATTTATTTAATGATGCTTTTAAGCTTCTTTTTAATTTTTACAGGTTGTGCAACCTGGAACAAGACACAAAAAGGAGCCGTAGCTGGAACCGCTGCCGGTGGCACTATGGGTGCTATAATTGGCAGGGCATCAGGCAATACAGCTTTGGGTGCAATAATTGGTGCAACTGTTGGCGGTACGGCAGGTTCGTTAATCGGGCATGAAATGGACAAGCAGGCTGAAGAAATAAAGAACACTGTTCCCGATGCTAATGTTGAACGTGTAGGCGAAGGAATAATTGTTGAATTCAACAGCAACGTTTTGTTTGGATTTGACGAGTCGAGCCTGTCGGATGAAGCGAAATTAAACCTTGATAAATTGGTGTTGGTACTCAACAACTATGCTGATACCGATATTGAATTACAAGGACATACCGACAGTAAAGGAAGTATCAGATATAATCAAAATTTGTCTGAAACCAGGGCAAACGTAGTCTCGGGATACCTGGCCGATAATGGCATTTCTCAAAATCGTTTGGTTAGCAAAGGATTTGGCGAAAAGGCCCCTAAATATGAAAATGATACTTCAGAAGGCAGGACTAAAAACCGCAGGGTAGAGTTTCTGATTACAGCAAATGAAAAAATGAAAGCTGATGCTGAAATGGAAGTAGCTAATTAAATCAAATTATAATTTCAACTAAATAAATTAAAATGAAGACAAGAATATTCTCTATTGTATTAATTCTAATGCTTTCGGTCACTTTTGCGTTTGCACAAAGTAACGAAAAAGAAAAACCCTCTTTCGGAATTCTCGGAGGGGTTAATTTGCAAACATTCAACGGCAAAGATTTTAGTGGCGATAAGCTCGAAAACGACATGGTTATTGGATATCATGTTGGAATTAATGTACTGATACCTGTTGCTCCCGAGTTCTATTTCCAACCCGGATTGCTTTTTACCACAAAAGGGGCAAAAAACACAAGCAGCCTAATTACCAGCACCTACTCTATTTCGTCGATCGAGTTACCACTTAACCTCGTTTACCGAGGTTCTCTGGGAAATGGTTTTATCCTGTTGGGATTTGGCCCCTACGTAAGTTATGCCATTATGGGTAATGCAAAACACGATGGCGGTTCGTTAAGTTATGAACCTGATATTGAATTTAAGAATACAATTGAATCGGGCGATCCGTTAACAACGAGCTATTTTAAGGCATTTGATGCCGGTGGAAATGTTTTTGTTGGTTACGAAATGGCCGGTGGTATTTTCGTTCAACTGAACACTCAAATTGGCATGTTAAATATCAAGCCCGAAGACAATCGCCTGTCTGACGATAAATCAGTAGTTAAAAATACTGGATTTGGTCTGTCGGTGGGATACAGGTTTTAAATTATTCAGGCTTTAATTATCTTACTCCAGAATCCATTCCTTAAGTACAATCAATAGTTTTTAAAGTAAAAGTCCGACTCCGTAATTGGGGTCGGACTTTTTGTTTTAATGCTATTCGGTTTTTATTTATGCCGAATCAGGCATATCCGTTTTTAATGAGTCGACCCATAAACACCTTTCCGATGCTCGGAACAGGCTGTTTCTGTTGCACTCAAACGAAGGGGAGGTGGGCAGATGAGCGGAACCTCTTACCAATGCTGGGAGCTTGCGACCAGTCCCTAACTCGCTTCGGGAACCCATGACTTTTGACTAATGACTACTGACTATTGACCAATGACCAATGACCTTTTGCCATTTTCACAACAACCTTGCTCACAAACCCTGTGCTTATGCCGTTAGGCATAGCCTGTGGGTAGAAAACAGGTTCACCCCACCGTCACCCTTTGCGCCGTAGGTGCAATATTATATTGTGGCAATCACATATTACATATCCCGTCCCTACAGGACTCATTCACGTTTTTTAGGGCGTCGATTTCTACCCACATTGAATCCCTAACGGGATTGTTTGACAAGCTGGTTAATAATTTCCCGGTTTGGATATATACAATCAGGCATTTCCGTTTTTAATGAGCCGACTCATAAACCCCTTCGTTTCCGTTACACTCAAACGAAGGGGAGGTGGGCAGATGAGCGGAACCTCTTACCAATGCTGGGAGCTTGCGACCAGTCCCGAACTCGCTTCGGGAACCACTGACCAATGACTAATGACTATTGACTAATGACTAATGACTAATGACTATTGTACATCGCAAATTACATCACCCTTTGTCAAATAATTTACAGCCCTGCTTTGTGTAAAAACTGGTGAAATTATCAATTCGCTCAACGACTTCTCAGTGTCAGTCTATGTTTTGGCAGACAGAGGAGCTAATATTAATGGCAATGGTAATTTTATCTGGTCATTCTCGAACTCAAATGATATTATCAGTCATAAAAACGGATGCATGTTTTTTAGTGCACGCAACCAGGGGTACTCTATAACAAAAACCGATTACAACAACGAATCGGGTGTTTGCATTGGACAAACGTTACCTAAAGGCGAATGGAAACATGTTGATTACACCCAAACCGGTGATACCGGTAAAATATATATCGATGGTGATGAACAGGAATCCAACGAGATAGATTTGATTCCGTCCGATCTGAGTGCTACCAAATTCAACTATTTGGGACGTTCACCTTACAAAGACGACAACTATTTCAAAGGCCTGATTGCCGATTTCAGGATTTACGACAAAGCATTAAACACAACAGAAATCAAACAACTTGCCAACAATTGTTGCACCACACAATCGAATTGGTTGAAAAAGAAAAGAGTAAAAGTTTCGAAAAACAATAAAGAACTTCAAGTTACCAGGATAATTTAAGGATTCATAAAAATATTTTTCAACTTCAACACCAAGGCTGGCATCATATTCAAAAAAAAAATTAGCTTATTTTGAACCTTTTAAAAAAACAACTTGTTTAAAAGGTGTTACATTTCAGTAACATGAACAAAATGTAGTTTAACTACACAGAGTTCAAAAGGTTTGGTTTTGTTAGTTTGGTTAAGGTTAAAACCGCGGGGTGGTTCCCGCGGTTTTTTATGTTTAATATTCAGCAATTCCTCTATGGCATAAAGAAGAATGTTTCGAACTGAACTTTGCGGGCTTTTTTGAATTTCTCATCTATGGTCATGTTTTCAGTTCCTTCTCCGGTTTGAACTTCCTGTATCTCGCCCAAAGCCTTTACCATTATACGGTTTTCAGGTACACCTTTTCGCATCAAATACTTCTTCACTGCTTCAACTCTTCGAGCCGACAGTATATCGTTATAATCTGTAGTACCACGCGGATCGGCAAAACCGTATAAACGAATTTTCATCATTGGATTTTCAAACAAATATTTAACCATTTTATCCAGTTCAACTTCTGCTTCTGCATCCAGTTCGTACTTATCGGTTTCAAAATACACTTCAGGTGACGTTTCATTTTGCATATCGGGCCAACCAACGTCAGGTGGTTCTGGACATCCGAGATATTCCATCGGTCCGTATTCATCAGGGCATTGGTCAACATCATCGGTTAAGCCATCGCCATCAGAGTCAATTGGACATCCATATTCATCAACCACAATACCAGGTGCAGTATCAGGGCACAAATCATTTGGATCAATTACCCCATCTCCATCGGTATCCGGACAACCATTATATTCAGGAAGTCCCGGAAGTTCAGGGCAATCGTCGTATTTATCTATAATTCCATCTCCGTCGGTATCCGGACAACCATTATATTCAGGTAATCCCGGGTCGTCGGGACAATCGTCGAGATAATCGGGAATACCATCCTTATCGCGATCTAACGGGCAACCCTTTTCATCAACTTCAACACCGGGTGGCGTATCCGGGCATTCATCTATATCATCGGGCACGCCATCGTTATCCTGATCCTTTGGCCCACCCAATTTATAAACCAGGCCTAAACGAGCACCCGCATATTTATCGTTTTCACGGTTGCTGCTTGCACCGTCAAGTTCATCGGTAGTAGCCATCAACATATTGATTTCCATAAACAGTGAAGCTCGTTTTGAAACGTCAAACTTAACCCCCGGAGTTACATTGAATGAAACTTCATCAATTGTATGGCTAAATGTGTCGCCATTTAAATCGGCCGATTCGCCTTTAGAAACTCCTGCAAGATAAGATAAGCCCACGCCCAGATAAGGTTTAACTTTAGACTTTTCAGGAAGAACATATCCGTTGTAAAACTTATAACCAAACATTAATTCAGGCGAAATCAAATGACCGGTAGCAGCATAATTTTTATCATTAATTATACTTGAAAACTGCAAATTGTAGTAATTAAGCCCCATATACAAATCGAGCGAAGGGTTCAGATAACGTGAAACAGCAAAAGTCCCCCCATGTGTTCTGTTACCGGCATCGAAAAAATCGTTGTTAAGCTCACCACGATATTGCAAAAAACCATACGACATTTTTAATGCCCAGGGATAATCACTATCCTGTGCAACAGATTTTAACGATATGCTAAACATCATCAAAAGAATTAAATATGTATATACTGCTTTTTGAAACATGTTTATGAGTTGTGGAAACCACGCAAACAAATATAATATTTTAGTGTTAATCCATTCAATTAAATATTAACGGATTGAAAAAATAATCATTATTTTTGATTTCATGTACGCAGTTATCGACATTGAAACAAACGGTGGAAACAGGCAAACAGGCAAAATAACCGAAATTGCAGTATTCATTTTCGACGGATATGAAATCATCGAATCGTTTACTACGCTAATAAACCCCGAAAGCCATATTCCACAATACATAACAGAGCTAACCGGCATTTCAAACCAAATGGTCGCCAATGCTCCAAAATTTTACGAAATTGCAAAAAAAATTGTTGAAATTACCGAAAACAGAGTGTTCGTTGCCCACAATGTTTCCTTCGATTATAGTTTCATCCAAAAAGAATTTAAAGAATTGGGATATAACTATACACGTAAAAAGCTTTGCACGGTTAAGCTCTCGCGAAAATATCTACCCGGACATTCGTCTTATTCACTGGGCAAAATTTGCGATAAACTTAACATTGCAATAAATGGCAGACACAGGGCAGCAGGTGATGCCCAGGCTACAGTTGAATTATTGAAACGCATTCTGGAACAACAAAAAACTACAGAGCCTACTCTATTCTAATTTTTGATATAAATACTTTCAGGAGATCCAAGATAAGTGTGATGTGGTTCTGTAGTGTATAATACAATTTTTTGTAACACTATCCCTGGGTCAACCATCCATATTTTAAGCGTATGATTACCAGGCTTGTCAATATTTAACTTTGTACTGGCATAAATGGTATTATCCAGAACAGATTTTTCCCAGTCACGAAACGAATAATTATTGTGAATATTAATGATTTGCGGTTCATTATCATCAATCGATACGGCAAACTCAAGTCCTTCGTCGTTATAAATATTCTGAGTAGGCGACAAATGAAAACGTGCGTCTATAACACCCGACGAAAATAAAAACAAATCGTATTCAATTACCGGGCTATCTACTCCCGGAACAACCGGCACTGAATTTACAGGTACAGGATGCATAGCCGAAATGGTTCGTCCAAGCCCGGGAATCTCTTCCCAGCATGCCGTGTCACAATCATTTTTTTGGGTGTAATTTGCAGCTTCTATCGAAATATAGCCATCAGCTTCGACAAATCCTTTAACCTTATTACGTACTGCTGCCCTTGGATTAAAGATATTAGCATAAACAGTAACAAATTGTTCCTTCGCCCACAACCTGGTATAAGCTGGCAAATCGTCAGCACCTATACGCTCGGGTTTCCATGCATAGTCGAGCCAAAATGATATCGGATACTCCATTGGCTTCAATTTGTACAAAGCCCACATCTGGGGTACTTCAGTAATATCTTTTCCTGTAACATCTGTAATTATTTCACGCTGGTCGAAAACGATTTTTTCCAATAATTCAATATTTGTTTCATCGCTCATTGCTTCGTCGCCATCGCCACGCATTCCCATATTTATAATTCCCTTTTAGACGCAACATCAGCCCACCAATGCCATGGCGATACACCCATACGGCGCGATACATCCATAAGTCCGTAAAAAGTTCCACGTTTATCGCTACCGGTTATTACCAAGGCTTTTTCGACCCCAACGAACGGATTATCAACCACTTCGATAAGAGAATTTTTCCACTTCCCTTCAATATCGTCAACATCAAGCTTTTCAGCATCAAGGGGTGAAATATTCATCATATCACTGTGAAAAAACTTCAATACTTGGGAATATTAGCTGGTAGGCCTGCTCTCTTCATTTTCAAAACTATTTAATACCTTTGTAATACAATTTGAGAAAAACCTAAAACACATGAAACGAGCATTAATCGGACGCGAACCACAACCACGGATGATTATATGCGAGTTCTCCCGATGTACATCGGGATTGCCTAAGACAAATAAAAACATAAACGAATGAAAATAAAGATCTCCACCTGCACATTTATTCTTGTTTTTATGCTGCAATCTATAAATACTGTCTCGCAAAACACAACCAGACACAATCCAAATAATACCACCCGTTTGCTGAATAAAACAATCCCAATCGACAATTCGGTTTACGACTTACTCGACCATTACGAAACAAGCGGTACAATCGGCTTTTTACCCATAGCAAGACCATATAGCAAAGGAATAGTTATTAACTACTTAGAAGAATTACTGCTGAAAGCGAATCTTACGGAAAAGGAAAAAGAAACGATTAACCGCTACCTGCACGATTTTTCCCGACCCGTAAACGGGTTCATGATAAAACAACATCATTCAGAAAAAATGTACACGGTTCTTGGATTTGGCTCACAGTTGGAAATACAGGCCGGCACAGGAACTAATGGCACTTTCTCAACATCATCGATTGCCGAACCATTTTTTGCAGGCGACATAGGTACAAGTTTGAGTTATTTTGCAGGCATTGGTGCATCGGTCGATCGTTTGGCTCCCGATTTATTTTTCGAGAGCTATGTTAAAGACGGGAAAGTTAATTTTCCCTATTCGAATATTGGATACGCCTTTCATCCTTACCAGTTAGATTACGAAACTATGTGGGCTCACGTTAAAGTTACTGCAACATCGGGCGAAGGTGGACCTTTGCAAAATGAATTGACAGCAGGTATGATATACCACACCGAATTAAGTGGCTCATGGTTCGATAATGCCATAAGAATAAGCCTGCACAACAACCGACGTTCATGGGGTTATGCCGACGACAATCTTACGCTTTCGGCTCACGCACGAAGGTTTCATGGACTTGACCTTGTGATACAACCCAACAATTGGATTAGTTATTCGATGCTTGTGGGATCATTGTTTCACTATGCAAACCAACGTGCAGGCTACAAGCAGAACATATATGGTTACGATTTGGGCAATGTGCAGAAGATGCTAACGATACACATGATAGAACTTACCCCTTTCAACTTTTTACAGTTCTCGTTTACCGGTGGCAACATCTGGTCGAAACGGTTCGAACTGGGATATGTAATGCCCTTTGTGTTTCCACACTTTGTTCAAATTGATGTAGGCGACCACGATAACCTATCGATGAGCCTTAGCATGGCCTTACTGCTTCCTGAAATAGGAAAAACATGGTTTAATATTTTTGTTGATGAGTTTAGCTTCACACAGCGCGAAAACCTTCTAAAAATGCCGCGAAACCGCTATGCATGGCAATGGGGATGGAACAGCTCGCTGTTTTCGGCGCTAATTCCTGCCACCAGCACTCAACTAAGCTACACACGGGTCACACCCTTTGTTTATACACATTACCCCGAATCGGATTTCAATACGTTTGGCTCTGAACGCCCGGTTGACATGACCTACACACACGACGGAGCCAACCTGGGTTTTTATTTGCCACCGAATTCCGGCGAATTTAAATTCAAAATAATCAATATGGCTATACCCGACATCAAAATTGAACTAGATAACCGTTTCATCGTACACGGAACAAACGATCTGGCTTTAGATTCAGCCCTGATTTATGGTGACATATACCGCTACCAATCGAGAAATGTTTACGACTATCCCCTTCTTGATTTCACCAACGACGGAATTTACGATTTCACATTGTTTACTGAAGCAAAAGCCGAAATAAGATTGCGCAAAGGCGACGGACTGGGCTATTACCGCATATTCGGCTCTGTAGGATATTCAAAAACGTGGTGGAAAAGCAACGATAGTGGCGTTTCAGCGCCCGAAGATCATAACTTACTAACTACAAAAATTGGATTATCAGTTGATTTCTAATTCTTAGAGCAGTAAGAACAGGCGTTTTACCGATTAAAATAAACCATTTATCTTAAACCTGATGTAAATTTTTGAAAACATTTGCAACTTTGGATCATCAAACCTAAAACATAAAGTACAATGAGGAACGATAACGAAAAATATTGCTTCAATTGTGGAGCAACAATTGAATCAAGAGCAGTAGTATGCCCACAATGTGGCGTATCTCAACCTGACGCCATCCGAAACAGAACTTTGAACCAGCATTGGCTTGCAACACTGTTACTATGCATTTTTACAGGGGTTTGGGGCATTCATCGTTTTTATCTCGGAAGAGTTGGTACAGGTATTTTAATGCTGATCACACTGGGAGGCTTAGGCATCTGGGTAATAATCGACCTGATATTAATTGTATTAGGGCAAATCAGAGATAAAAATGGCCAATATGTAAAACCTTATCTTGAATAAATAAAACCCATATATTTTGAACCTGCGAGCAAAGCAATCCATAAAAAAAATGGTGCGCTTTGCTCTTTTTATTTAAACAAATCATCACTTTTTGGGTTACTTAGGAGTAACTTAAAAAATGAAATAAAAATGAAGAAGTGGATACTATTGTTAATATTTGCTTTTGTTGTGGCAACATCGCAAGCACAGTATCCTGTGCTCGAAATAGGTGCTCAAATGCCCAACAGCGATGAAATGGAATGTATCGTAAGCAATAAAGATGTTTACATCGACGATTTAGCCGAAGATAACGGGTTATTGGTAATTTTTTCGTGCAACACCTGTCCGTTTGTAATTGCATGGGAAGACCGCTATCCTACGGTTTATGAACTGGCATCAGCAAATGATGTTGGGTTTGCCCTTGTAAATTCAAATTATCTTAAACGAGATAACGATGATTCGCCAGAGGCGATGAAAGAGCATGCAAAAAAATACAAATACAACTGGCCATATCTAATTGATAAAGAGAGTGTGCTGGCCAATAAATTTGGAGCACAAACCACACCTCACGTTTTCTTATTCGATAAAGATTTGAAACTGGTTTATAAAGGTGCGATAGACGATAACTACAAAGATGCCTCCCAGGTTGAAAAATTTTATTTAAAAGATGCACTTAACAGCCTTGGAAAAGGAGAAGAAATTGCAGTTAAGGAAACCCGAAATCTGGGTTGCAGTATTAAACGAAAAATCGATTAATCAAATTTTAAAAATTATTACAATATGACAGACAGAAATGGAAAAGTAACATTTGCAAAAAATCCGGTAACACTAACCGGAAATGAAATAAAAGTTGGCGACAAAGCACCTGATTTTACAGGCACAAACCAATCTCTGGAACCAGTAAAATTATCTTCATTCGAAGGAAAAACAATAGTAATTGCTGTTTATCCATCGATTGATACAGGTGTTTGCCAAAAACAGAATTACCAGTTTAATAAAATTGCATCCGAAATGAGCGATGTAGTTGTATTAAGTGTATCGCTCGACCTCCCATTTGCCCACAAACGTTATTGTGCTGCCGAGGGATTAAACAACATCATTACCCTTTCGGATTATAAAGAGCGTGAATTTGGCAACAAATACGGTTACCTGATTAAAGAACTGGCGCTATTAGCCCGAGGCACCGTGGTTATTGACAAAAAAGGCATCGTTCAGCTGGTTGAATTCGTACCAGAAATTACAACTGAACCCAATTATGATGCAACACTTGAAGTTTTGAAAAAGATTAGATAACAAGTAATAGCAAAACAACTCATTTAACTGTCGGACTTAATTTAGGTCTGGCAGTTTTTTTTTGGAAACAATGTTGTAATATATTTTCACAGAATAAATGAAAGACACAATAGGTTTAATATTATACAACACACTATTTGCAACTACAACAAGCCACAACCACTACCACACAAATAGATGCTTCGAAGCAATCGTTTCAGAAATGTTGAAAATTCATCATATATATACAATATTTCATTAGTACTATTTTGTCAACATTGTTAGATTTGTACAATTCAAGAGCCTTTTTTTAACATTTTAACTAACCACAGCTATGAAAAGTCCAATACACCGCGAAATTACCCCCCTGCAAGAAAACGATTGCTTTCTGGTTTTTGACCGTGAACGAAGTGCATTTACTTTCCCAATTCACTTTCATCCCGAATATGAAATAAACTTTATATCGAATGCCAAAGGAGGCAGGCGTGTTGTTGGCGACCATATTGCCGAAATCGACGAACTTGAGTTGGTAATGGTTGGGCCAAATTTATACCACGGTTGGGAAAATTTTAAAAACACCCAAAAATACCTTCATCAAATTACCATACAGTTTCCACGCGATTTATTTGAAGGACAGCTTATCAAAAAGAATATACTAAAACCAATTGAAGAACTATTGAAAAACTCGCAACGAGGCATTCTGTTTTCAAAGAAAACAACTGAGAATCTGAAAGACAGATTTTCGAACCTATCAAACAAAAAAGGTTTCGATTCATACATCGAGTTTCAGTCATTATTATACGATTTAGCCATCTCGCGCGATCAAAAATTTCTCACGAATCTTTCGTTTCAAAAAAACAGCGATTTCTTCAACAGTGATAAAATTGAAAAAATTTACAACTATGTACGCGATAATTACAGCCGGAAAATTATGCTCGAAGATGCGGCTAACCTCCTAAATATGTCAATTGTTTCGTTTAGCAGGTTAATCAAGCAGCGAACCAGTAAATCGTTTGTCGATTTTGTTAACGAAATAAGACTGGGATATGCAACCCGCATGCTTATTGAAACCAACAAAAGCGTTTCAGAAATTTGCTACGAATGCGGATTCAATAACATTTCAAATTTTAATCGCACATTTAAAAAGAAGCAAAAATGTACGCCTTCAGAGTTCAGGAATAACTTTATTGGAGTTAAAAACGTGCTGTAATAACCTACAATTAGCCACGTTACAAGTCTGTAATTTAGTCTCGATTTTTTATTACATTTGCATAAAATAAAACTACATATTACAGCATACATAATCGCACAAGCCATTAGCAAGTATGCGAAAATATAAATATCATTTATGAGATTTGATGAATTTGATTTACACGATGAAATACTTGAGGCAATATCGTATATGGGTTTCGAGAAAGCATCACCCATCCAGGAAAAAGCCATTCCTGTAATATTAGAAAAAAAAGACTTATTAGCTTTTGCTCAAACCGGCACGGGGAAAACAGCTGCTTTTATCTTACCAATTCTTGACGAAATTGCCCATTCAGACGGTAATTCAATCAATACTTTAATAATAGTTCCCACTAGAGAACTCGCAATCCAAATAGACCAACAAATACAAGGATTTTCCTATTTTTTAAAGGCCAATTCAATAGCCATTTACGGTGGAGGCGATGGAGGCGACTGGGTAACTCAAAGCAACGCTCTAAAAAACCAGACCGATATTATAGTAGCAACACCTGGCAAACTTATCAGCCATTTAGGTGTAGGAAATATTAAATTCGACAAACTCCAACATTTGGTTCTCGACGAAGCCGACCGCATGCTCGATATGGGTTTTTTCGACGACATACAACGCATTGTCTCCTATCTTCCCAAAAAACGTCAAACACTGCTGTTTAGTGCTACAATGCCACCAAAAATAAAGAAACTGGCATCGGCAATTCTTCATAATCCCGAAGAAATTTCAATTGAAATGTCGAAACCTGCCGAAAAAGTATTGCAAGCCGCTTATTTGACTTCCGAAAACCATAAAATTGAACTGATTAACTACTTAATCAATCAAAAAGAAAATTACAAAAGCATACTTATTTTCACCTCAACAAAAGCCAAAGTAACCCAAATTGTGCGTGGTTTAAAAAGCAAGAACTATCATACTGATGGTATATCGTCCGACCTTGAGCAATCGGAACGAGAGAATGTTCTTTCAGCTTTTAAAGCCAAAAGAACACGTGTACTGATTGCCACCGATGTTATTAGCCGGGGTATCGACATAAAAGACATTGAACTAATCATAAACTACGATGTTCCTGGCGATGCTGAAGATTACGTACACAGGGTAGGACGAACAGCCAGGGCTGAATCTGAAGGGGTAGCGCTTACTTTAATTAACGAAAACGATATGTTCCGGTTTAAAAAAATTGAAGATTTGATTGAAACGGAAATCATAAAACTACCCCTACCTCCCGAAATTGGAAAAAGCCCTGAATGGAATCCTAAAGCCCAAAATTTCAGATTTAAAAATAACAATCGTAATAATAGAAAGAATAAAAGATAAATTTAGAGCGAATGAACTCCAATTATCACAAAGTTAGTATCATTATTTGTGTTTATAACGAAGAAAAAAATATTGAATACGTAATCAGAAAATGCCATGAATATGTACCAGAGGCTGAAATTGTTGTTGTAAACGATGGTTCCACTGATAATTCTGACACTATAATTTCGAAACTAAAAAAAGAAAAAACTCTAAACTATATCATTATCCCAAAAAACAAGGGCAAAAGCAACGCAATGGTAACCGGTGTTGAAAATGCTAAAAATGAAATTATTTTATTCTTCGATGCAGATATTACGGGCATCAGTAAAAAACATTTTAAACAACTGCTTTCACCAATAGTAGCAGATGATCCTGAAGCAGATATGGTATTAGGCACTCCTTCAGAAACATTTATTGATTATCGCATCAATCCTTTTAAATCGCTTACCGGCGAACGCGCAATGTTTAAAAAAGACCTTGAACCCATACTTGAAGATATCCGCGACATCCGCTTTGGCGTTGAAACCTACATTAACTTATATTACCAGGCCAACGGCAAACGAATTATGTATTTATTACTTGACGGCTTAACAAACCCCATAAAATATAAAAAGAAATCGGCCGGTGATGCAACTATCGAACTACTCAACGAAAGCAAAGAAGTTGCCGTAACCCTCCTTAAAAATTACGATTTAATTACTCAACGTGTTGGAAATTCAGTTAACGAACAGGGAAATAAATTCAGGCAGACTTTAAAAAACTTACAGGATGAATTGAATGAACGAATTAATGGCTTTTTAGAGAACAATAAATAGCTCTGAAGGGTTACAAATTTTCTAAGTTTATAAAACCTTTTTTTAAGGCATGCATTTCTGCCTCAGTTGTATTATTAACAGGAATCATTTCAACCTTCGACTCACGCATTAATTTGTCGATTCTTTGCTGTTGTTTACTTCTTCGTCGCTTGCGACCTACACATCTTATATAAATAACCTTAACCCTTCCTGGGTATAGCTTTACAATATCGCTGTAAATTATCGGATCGCGCTGACTGCTATCGCCAATTAAAATGAATTCATGCTGCTCATACAGCTTCAAAAGTTTTTCAATTTTTTTCTTTTTATGAAAATGGTTTCCTCCACCCGATTTCCAGAATTTCAGAATGTTGTGATTTAAATATTTTAACATAAAAACACCGGCTGGCATTCGGTTTATTGCAAAAAAGTCGGAAAGCAAATCATAAAGATTCCATTCACTGCTCGATACATAAAAGAATGGATAACTGCGTTGTCCATCGGCTCCTTTAACCAACGAACGATAAAACTTAGCTACACCCGGGAAAGGCAATCGTGTATGAGCATTTTTAAACAACATTAACCTTAGTTTCTGTAATGTATGTGTCGAATGCGAAATAAGTACCGTATCGTCGATATCGGAAACTAAAATACACTTATTATTATCAGCAACAATGCGTACCTGACCGCGAGCATGCACATGAGGCTGATTTTCAACTACAGTATCTAAAAGCTCGAAGTAAACCGGCTGCCAACCTCCCGTTTTTAATTTATTACGTTCGTATTCCGGCATTTTTAAATGAAATGAAAAATATCCATCTTCATTGGTAGTAGCTATAGTTGTAATACTTTTAAAAACAACTTTCACATTTACCCCTGCAATTTCGTCACTCGAAAAACGCTTAATTGTTGCCAGTATGTTGTGCCACACTTTTTGCTGATCGTGGGGCTTTGCAAGCCCTTTGTCTTCAATTACCATCCCTTTAAGAAACACATCTGAACTCGTACCATATCCTCTGAATGCAACAATTTTTGGTAATCCCAACCATCCGGCCTTTTGCTTAAGCCAAACAATTAAGCGACGAAATGGTTTTTTTACAAATCGAAAAACAGGTTTCAATGGCTTCATATTTTTTTTTAACTTAGTTAAAACCAATTTGCATTACAATACACTAATATATTAAAAATGCACGACGCACTAAAACATACAAACAATATTCATGTTTTGTTCGTGGTTAATCCAAAATCCGGAAAAGCAAACAGCGAACTGCTTTCAGAATACATTGCTGATTATTCAAAAATATACAGGTATGTGTGGCAGGTATATTATACAACCGGAAAAGACGACTCGTCAAATATCAGACAAAAAATAAAGCATTACAAACCAGAGATTGTAATTGCAGCCGGAGGCGACGGCACAATAAACAATGTAGCCCGATTGCTCCTTAAAACCGAAATTAAACTTGGAATTATCCCCATGGGCTCGGCTAATGGTTTCGCTTATAATTTACGGATACCTGCCAACATTGATCAGGCAATTAAAATCATTTTTACATCAATAGCAAACCCGGTTGATGTAATAAAAATTAACGATAAGTACTATTCATTACATTTAAGTGATATTGGCATTAATGCGCGAACAGTAAAGCGCTTTGAACAAGAAAAATCGAAGGGGCTAATAGGCTATGGAACGCAATTGTTTAAAGAACTATTCTCGGGAAAAACTCACTTCAAATACAACTTATCAATAGGCCAGTTTTCAAAAAAATCGAAAGCCGAAATCATTGTAATAGCAAATGCCAAAGCTTTTGGTACGGGTGCACAAATAAATCCCGAAGGGAATATAAACGACGGCAAATTCGAAGTTGTAGTTATAAAGCCTTACCCATGGTGGATCGGTTTCATGTTGCTTTTTTCATTTTTCACCGGGAAACTACACCAGATGAGGCATGTGCGGGTTTATAAGGCATCAAAAGCAAAAATAAAACTGAGCAAGCCACAAGTATTCCAAATTGATGGAGAAATTCTTGACGATGTAAAATATCTTAATGTAGAAATTATAAAACGGGGAATCAAAGTGATTTTTTAATTAGAATTTATGGTTGTGCTAATAATTTAGCTTGACATAATTACTCGCTGTTAATAATCTGGAATGAATAAAAATTAGTATATAGCTATCTTTAAACATCATACAATATCCTTAAATTTATATTTTTAGCATTTAATATAAAAATTAGAAATCATGACAAGTTTAAAAGGAACAAAAACAGAACAAAATTTATTGAAAGCATTTGCCGGCGAATCGCAGGCTTATCAGCGTTATACCTACTTTGCCAAACAGGCAAAAAAAGAAGGATTAGAGCAAATAGCCGGTATTTTTGAAGAAACGGCCTTCAATGAAACTCAACACGCCAAACGCTTCTTCAAGTTTTTAGAAGGTGGCATGGTTGAAATCACTGCTGCTTATCCAGCCGGCTCTATCGGCGACACACTCGAAAACCTTAAAGCTGCTGCCGACGGTGAAAACGAAGAATGGTCGGATCTTTACCCTGAATTTGCAAAAGTGGCCGAAGAGGAAGGATTTAAACTTATAGCCAATGTTTTTAAGCAAGTTTCTAAAGTAGAAAAAGCACACGAAGAACGTTACCGTAAATTATACGAAAACCTCGAAGCAGGCATGGTATTCAAACGCGAAGACAAAGTAATTTGGAAATGCCGCAACTGCGGTTTTCTGCACGAAGGCACCGTGGCACCTAATAAATGCCCGGCTTGTGACCACCCGCAAGCACATTTTGAAATTAAAAGTTACAACTATTAGGGTGTAATTAAAATAAAAAAACTACAACCTTTTTCACGATAAGGTTGTAGTTTTTTTATACCTACACTTCTTTGAAAAACTCTTTTGTAGCATTGCAAATAGGACATAAAAAGTCTTCGGGTAAATCTTCAAATGGTGTTCCTGGCGGAATATCCATCGATGGTTCACCTACCTCGGGGTCGTAGGTGTAACCACAAATAATGCAAACATAATCCGATGGCGGAGCACCGGTTGTTTGCTCCGACTTTTTATCGTGTTCTCTATTGTGTTTTGACTCATCATCGTTCTCTTCTTCCAGCTTTTCTGGTGGAATATAAGTAGGAGCATTCTTTGGCGAACGCATTTTATAATGCTCGTGATAGTAAGCATATGTAAGTGGATCGTTATCGCTTAATTTTTCAGCGGAAACCACTTTTCCGATAAACAAAATATGCGTTCCACAATCAACTTCACTGAAAACCATGCACTCAAAAGCAGCCACACACGACTCGGTTACAATGGGAATTCCAAGCTCACCTGATTTGTAATCGTAATGTTTAAACTTATCGATATCATGCCCCGATTTAAAACCAAAATCACCAACAATAGCAACATCAAGGTCTTTTTGTAAAACCGAAAGAGAAAATTTCTTGCTTTTCTGAATAAATTCAGTTGTATAATTATCTTTATTACAACTAACAGCAATAGTTTCGGGCTGAGCGGTTACCTGAAAGCCGGTATTCCCAGCATATCCAGCCTTTTCACCATCGTGTTCGGTAGCAATGATATACAAACCATATGACAATTTCGTAAAAGATGAATAATCTATCATATACAAATTATTTTACTTCTTCTTTTTTTGGCGGGCTAAATCTTCTTGTTTGCGTTGCATATCTTCCAGTCGTTTCTGAAATCCTGACTTCTTCTTTTTAGCAGGCTTTTTCTTATTGGCCAGCAACTGGGCACGTACTTTTCCCTCGTCAATTGATCTACGAATTATATAAGTTTGTCCAATTGTAAATACGTTGGCCAGAAAGTAATAATAGCTCAATCCTGAAGCATATGAGTTAAGGATAAACATAAAGAACACAGGCATAAAGTACATCATGTATTTCATTCCCGGCATAGCGCTTGTATCTTGAGTCTGGCTTGTTAGTCGTGTTTGCAGTACTGTTGTAACAGTCATCAATAAAGTAAACAAACTAACATGACTACCATAGCCAAATGGTACTGTAAAAGGTAAATTTATAATGGAATCATAAGTTGAAAGGTCAGTTGCCCAAAGAAAACTTTCCTGGCGCAATTCAATCGAACCCGGAAAAAAGTAAAACATCGCAATAAGCACCGGAAACTGGAACAGCATTGGCAAACATCCACCCATTGGACTAACGCCTACTTTTTTGTATAAAGCCATGGTTGCCTGCTGTTTTTCCATTGCTTTATCCTTCGAATATTTCTTACTTATCTCGTCAATTTCGGGTTTCAAAGCCCTCATTTTAGCTTGCGACACGTATGATTTATAAGTAAATGGAAATACAATCAAGCGTATCATCACCGTTAGTATAAGTATAATAACACCAAAATTATCGATGTAACGACGCAAAAAGTTAAACGTTGGTATAATAACAAACTTGTTAACCTCTCGAACAACAGGCCATCCCAAGTCAATAAGTTTTTCAAGGTCGTAGCCATGTTCTTTGAGTGTCTGATAATGGTTTGGTCCAAAATAAAACGACATTCCGTAATTTCGTTCCTGACGTGAATCAAATGCCAGTCCAATATCAGAAGAGAAATAAGCCAGGTAGTCTTTGTTGTCTTCATCGTATTTAACCGACTTAATTTCTGCATTATCAAATGCATCGTCGGCCATTAAAACAGTTGAAAAGAAAAGCTGCTTATAACCAATCCATTTTATTGGAGTATTCAGCGTTTCTTCATCGTCTTTGTTTTTGTTTAATTTATCAAGCTCGGCATCTTTAAACTTATAATACATTGTTGTGTAGCGGTCTTCGCCAAACTTTGAAGGACGTTCCTGACGCGGCACTTCGTAGTTAAAATTCAGACTAAGATAACCGGTATTCGTGTTAATTATTTTATCCACTCCACTAATTCGTATGTCGTAATCAACCACATACGAGTTGTGTTTGATGGTATAAACATAATCGATGTAACGTCCGTTACCGGCCTTCAGGCGCATTACCAATTCCTTACTTTCACCGGGATTATCTTCGTTAAATTTAATTCGACCTTCGCGTCCAACCGGAACTTCCGGGCCACCTACAGTTATTTTTTTAAGGCTAACCTGTGGTTCAAAATATAAATCGTCAGTTTTTATATTTCTGTTTTGAGCAAAAAACGAAAGATTATGAACAGCTTTTTCCGGCTCAATGAGTATCAAATCGGTTGAATCGTGGCGTTTGTAGTTTTTTAGCTCAACAGAATAAACCCTTCCACCTTTGGTCGATAATACTAAACGAAGCAAGTTGTTTTCGAGAGTAACAAACTCCTCTTCACCTGAGGCGGCAACACTGAAATCTCCGTATAGATTTTGCAATTCAGCATCGTCAGTATCAGTATCAGAAATACTTTCTTCGGCTACAGAATTTTGATTATCAGCCTCATTCTTCTTTTGCTGTTCTCTCAGGTCTTCGTCCATCTGACGCTGAACAATCTCAATTGAATCACGCCTGCGTTTGGCATCTTCAATTTCATCCTGCGATGGTTTATTCAAATAGCTAAAGCCTATCATTACCAGAAAAATCAGAACGAGACCTATAGTTGTATTTTTATCCATTGGTTACAATTTTATATTTTGGTTTATTTACTCAGACAAGCTTTAACAAATCCTACAAATAACGGACTTGGTTTTAATACAGTACTGCGATATTCGGGATGATATTGAACTCCAACAAACCATTTATGATTGGCAATTTCAACTGCTTCAACCAAGTTGGTCTCAGGGTTCTGCCCAACTGCGATCATTCCGTTTTCTTCAAATTCTTTCAAATACTTATCATTAAACTCATATCGATGACGATGACGCTCAGAAATAGTTTCCTTTTTATAAGCATCATAAAGTTTGGTTCCCTTCTTAACTTTACAAGCGAAAGCTCCCAAACGCATTGTACCACCCATGTTGGTTATGCCTTTCTGCTCCTCCATCAGGTCAATTACCGGGTATTTTGTTACTTCATTCATTTCTGTTGAATCGGCGCCTTCAAATCTTAATACATTCCGGGCAAATTCAATAACAGCAATTTGCATCCCCAAACATATACCTAAAAATGGAACATTATTTTCGCGTGCATAACGGGCGGCTTCAATTTTACCCTTAATACCACGATGTCCGAAACCGGGTGCAACCAATATACCATCATATTTGCCAAGCAAGTTACTAACGTTTAGGTTTGTTATATCCTCTGAGTGAACATAATCAAGATTTACCTTACACTCATTTACAGCACCTGCATGTACAAACGACTCGGTAATTGATTTATAGGCATCGGCCAGCTCAACATACTTACCCACCAGGCAGATGTTAATTGTTTGTTTCGGATTTTTATGTTTTTTCAGAAAAGAAGTCCATGCTTCGAGATTGGGCTCTTTTCCGGGTATCATTCCAAATTTATTCAAAACAGTAACATCAAGCTCTTCGTCCTTCATTTTCAGGGGCACCTCGTAAATAGTAGGCACATCAATTGACTGAACAACCGACTTTTCCTCTACATTACAGAACAATGCCACTTTTTTACGAATACCTTCGCCCAGGTCATGTTCAGTTCGTAAAACAAGAATATCGGGCTGAACACCATTTTCGAGCAGTAATTTTACTGAATGTTGGGTTGGTTTGGTTTTTAATTCGCCCGAAGCATTAAGGAAAGGCACAAGTGTTAGATGAATAACCATTGCTGACTTACCCAGCTCCCATTTCAACTGTCGAACGGCTTCGATGTATGGCAACGATTCCATATCGCCAACTGTTCCGCCAATTTCAGTAAGCACAAAATCGTATTTGCCTTTACGGCCCAACAATTTTATGTTACGCTTTATTTCGTCGGTAATGTGTGGAATAATCTGAACAGTTTTACCCAGGTAGTCGCCCCGTCGCTCTTTGTTAATAACCGACTGGTAAATTCTACCGGTGGTTACATTATTAGCCTGCGAAGTAGGCTTGTTCAAAAATCGCTCGTAATGACCAAGGTCAAGATCGGTTTCAGCACCATCGTCGGTTACATAGCATTCACCATGTTCGTATGGATTCAGTGTTCCCGGATCGACATTGATGTAGGGATCTAACTTTTGAATGGTTACAGAATAACCACGGGCTTGCAGTAATTTGGCAAGCGAGGCTATTAAAATCCCTTTCCCTAACGAAGAGGTTACACCACCTGTGACAAAAATATACTTAGTTGACAAACTGCTCAATTTTTAAGGGTTTGATAAAAGAATGTGCAAAGATAAAGATAAATTGAATGATAGTAAAATTGTAAACGACTGCATTGATCAATTACAAAAAAAAACTGCCCGATAATTTCAGGCAGTTTTTATCAAAATTGATAATCCATATAAATCAGAAAATTGCTTTTTTAACTCACCAATTGTGGAACATAGCAGGCCATAAGTGAAAGATACTCTTCAATAGTTTTTTCTTTTGAAGTAATCAGTTCCTGGTTCGCTAGTCGAACTTTATCAATTTTTTTCATCACATCGCGTTTTGAAAGTCTCCGCATGTTGGGATCAACATAACTCGCGCCAAAACCCTTGTCGCTTTTCGAATACTGAATTTCAAAATCGTCAGAACGCACCATAAAACAACAGTTGCCTTCTAAGCCGGGTGCATAAAGAATACAAAACTCATCGGTGCTATTGCTGTAACTAAGCTCCCATGTTTGATAGGCAACATTATTGATTACTGTTACTGCATCAGACTTTGTAATGGTGTAATTGCCAAATCCGGTGTTGCTTTCACCTTGTAAACTGTTGTCGGAAGTTGTTTTTGCCGATAAACTAAAAAAGGCGAAAAACATTGCTAATAAAATTACATTTCTTTTCATGACTATAATTTTTAATAATTAAAAAAATTGTTAAGCTTTTGTGTTTGTTCTATATGACCAATTAGTGCCCGAAATGTTACACACAAATAGGTGCGTGTCGACTAACGGATGGCAAAAACCGGTAAACGGCAAAAAAATCGAGGTGAACGACTCCAAAAAAAACAGGAATACAATTAGTTTTTATACTTTTATATTCATCATTCATTCTAAGCAAAAGAATAATAAACATGGCACAAAAAAAACAAACTTATCGTGAGTCAATTACCGAAATTGAAGAAATACTAGCCAGTATAGAAAATGACGAGCTGGATGTTGACGAACTAGCCCAAAGGGTAAAAAAGGTCACACAATTACTTAATTACTGCAAAGATAAACTGTATAAAACTCAGAGTGAAGTTGAAAAAGTGCTGAAGGAAATGGAAAATGAACAATAATATGATTAACCTGCAATAAGAAAGTTTCAAGCAAAAAAAATCCACACCGGTATCGGTATGGATTTTTTATCTGTTTGTTTGAAAAATGTGTTCGAAAAGTGTTTAAATTATTCAGATACAACTTCAAAATCAAAATCAACCACAACTTCGCGATGCAGTTTGATTTTTGCTGTGTGTGTACCTATTTCTTTTACACCTTCCTTAGGTATGGTAATGTTTTTGCGTTCAATTTCAACACCTTGTTCTGCAATTTTTTCAGCAAGCTGAATATTGTTTACTGAACCGAATATTTTACCGGCAGTACTGGTTTTTGCACCAATCACAACCTTAATATTCTTCAGGGTTTCAGCTATTTTCTCAGCTTCAGTCTTAAGTTTAGCTTCTTTATGAGCTCTTTGGCGTGTATTTTCAGCTAAAACTTTTCTTGCCGATTCAGTAGCAACAATGGCCATTCCCTGGGGAATTAGATAATTGCGTCCGTAACCTTTTTTAACGGTTACCATATCGTCCTTCAAACCTAAGTTCTGAACATCTTGTTTCAATATAATTTCCATCAGTTATCCTCCTTTTTTATTTCATCAAATCGGTTACATAAGGCAGCAATGCAATGTGCCGTGCACGTTTAACAGCCTGTGAAACTTTACGTTGATACTTTAATGAAGTACCAGTAATTCGGCGAGGTAAAATTTTCCCCTGCTCGTTGAGAAATTTCTTAAGGAACTCAGGATCTTTGTAGTCAACATACTTGATTCCGTTCTTTTTGAAACGGCAATATTTCTTCTTTTTGATATCCACTGTTGGTGGAGTCAAATATCTGATTTCTGATTGATTTGCTGCCATAACTTATTTCTCCTCTGCTTTAGCTTTTACTTTGATTCTACGTTTCTCACTGTACTCGATAGCGTATTTATCTAACCTGAAAGTTAAGAAACGAATAACGCGTTCGTCACGACGGTATTCCAACTCCAGTTTTTCGATAAACGACGGCTCGACTTTAAACTCGAACAAATGGTAAAAACCTGTAGATTTTTTTTGGATAGGATAAGCAAGCTTTTTAAGCCCCCAATCTTCATCATTGATGATCTCACCACTATTTTTGGCAATGAGCTCACTGAATTTTGTTACCACTTCCTTAAATTGTGCTTCCGACAATACAGGAGTAGCAATAAAAACAGTTTCGTACTGATTCAACATAATAAATTACCTTTTTAGAAAATAAAAACTTAATATTTCTCTCGTTTTCAATTCACGCACTCGACCGGTAATTAAATCGGTTACTTGGATTCGGCAAATTGAGCCCGCAAAAGTAATAATAAATTATTGCTCTTCAAACGATTCGACAAACTATTTACCCAAAACACGTTCGATTGCCTGTTTTTTAAGTTTGCCATTGTGTATTAGAAGTGTATATTTTAAGGTTTGTGGCTGATCTACAAGTACCTCATAAGGCTCACGTCCGGGCCATGCGCAGTTTTGCATACTTTCTTGCTGACGAAGAATCCATCCTGGTGAAGGTGGATTATCCCGATTGTTATAAATCACTACCCCGTATTTCAGCTGCCTGTTGGAAATATTTATGTAACGACCTCCTTCCATGGCTGTATTTTCAGGCTCAGTTTGTTGCCCCCACTCATTAAAAAACTTTGTATTTTCGTCGGTTTTCATTCGTACCGAAAAGCCACCATAGCCCTTTTCATTGTCCGAGCCGCCAATTGCAAGATTGTGTTCAAGAGCCTGCAGTTCAATCTCAAAATCAATTTTTCGATACCGCATATTTCTGGGTGAAACCACAACCTTTGTTTTTTCGCGCATAAACGGATCATCCGGATTACTGGCATACCAAAATGAGGTATAAGCAAGAATGCCTCTCCCCTTCTCATCTGTTCTGAATTCTACTTCGGCAATTTTTTGTGTGAAATGTTCTAAATCCCAACTGTTGGCTATCGGTCTTCCATCTACCTGAATCTGGCTCCAGGCCCAAAAAATACCCCGATGATGAGGATGATCGTCCGGAAAATCTTCGGTAATTGTATCGCCATGGAGGCTGAACACCGGATGAAAGTAATTGTTACGCCCAAATTCAGATGCTAAGCTCTTTGTTTCCCGCTGAAAAAAAAGCACATTTTCCCCTGCTTCTTTAATCCAGAAACCTTCGTTGGCTTTAGTAATATGCACCATTTGTGCACTAAGTCCAACAGTAAGAAACATCAAACCTAAAAAGCCAATATAGAAGAATTTATTCATTATAAAATGTGCTTTTTAACCTGTTTACATTCCGTAATATTTCGATATTAAAAATGTAAAAATACGTTCGGGCATAATTCTTTTAAAAAAAACAGCCATTTTTTGAATTGAAGAACCTACAAGATATCGGTACTTCGGATTCTTTTTATCAACTATTCTGCTAATTTTTCGAGCCAGCAACACTGGATCTTTTCCTTCGCCTTCTTCTTTTTCAATAATGGCCAGTGATTTATTAAACTGTTTTTCGTAAGCACTGTTCTTTTTTAGTGCAATCTCACGAGTCTCTACATTACGGGTTTTGAAATCGCCCGGATTAACTACAACAACCTTAATATTAAATTGTTTCAGCTCTAAACGTAAAGCATAGCTAATACCTTCAACTGCAAATTTGGCCGATGTATAAACACCCTGAAATGGCAAACCGGTAAGTGCACCTATTGAGCTGATATTTATAACCAGCCCGCTTCGTTGCGCCCGCATGCCCGGTAAAACAGCTTTAATAGTATTTACCCAGCCATGAAAGTTGATGTCCATTTGTTTTCGGTACATTTCTTCGGGAGCATCTTCGATTGGTGCCCCTGAGTGCATTCCGGCATTGTTTATCAACACATCAATACGACCTTCATTCTCTAAAATCTGATTTACAGCTTTTTGAATAGAATAGCTATCGGCCAATTCCATAAAAACTGTTTTTACTCCCGGAGCAACTTCGCAATGTTTACGAATGGTTCCATAAACTACGTGGCCTTTTTGAACCAATACTCTCGACATTTCTTTGCCAAAACCTGACGATATTCCCGTTATTAAAATAACTTTCTTCATGAATCTGATAAATTTCGGGCGAAAAATAACATTTTGATTAGAATAAACCCATAATAAAACACAAAAATGGATAATTACCATTTTTTATTACCTTCGCTACAGCTGTATTTTAAACATATTGTATATGATTCTACTGGGCACAATAATAAATATTATAACGGTAATAACGGGCAGTTTAACTGGTTATTTTTTTCACTCGAAGTTACCACCTAAAATTCTGAAACTTGTCTTCCAGGGCATCGGTCTTTTCACCATTTTTATTGGCATTAGCATGGCCATGAAAACCAATAATTTTATCATACTTGTTTTCAGCATGATACTTGGCTCGACTTTTGGCGAATGGATCGATATTGAAAAATATATTAACCACTTTAGCGAGTGGATTAAAAAGAAAATAAAGTCGGACAACGAATCTTTTTCCGAAGGGATGATAACTGCATTTTTGTTGTTTTGCATGGGATCGATGACAATACTCGGTGCTTTTGAAGAAGGCACAAAAGGTAATTCGGAATTGCTTATTGCAAAGTCGCTGATGGACGGTTTTGGTGCACTTGCCCTGGCTTCGGCTCTTGGAATTGGAGTTATATTTTCAATTATTCCCCTTTTTATTTTTCAGGGCGGATTAACCATTTTATCTTATTGGGTGGGCAATCTTATGCCCGAACCGGTTATTAATGAAATGACTGCCGTAGGTGGTTTAATGCTTACCGGATTGGGATTTTCAATTATGGAGATTAAAAAAATTAAAATAATCAATATGTTGCCTGCGCTTGTTTTTTCAATTATTTTAGCTTTCTTTTTTGCTTAATTATCAAACCATGACCAACAAACCAGATACCGGGATATTACTTAGTCTTTTTAAGCTGAAATTCAACGAACAAGCTCTTCAAACAGAACAACTTTATCAATCGGGTTCAGACCGAATTTATTTTCGTTTGACAGGGAAAAAGAATAAAGCAATAGGTGCTTTCAACAACAATATAAGCGAAAATGAAGCATTTTTCAGTTTTACTGAATCGCTAGCAAAGTCAGGCATCCTCGTACCTGAAATTTTCGGCATCGATAACGATCGAAAGCATTATTTAATAAGCGACTTGGGCGACACTACTCTTTTCGATTACATTAAAGATGTAAATTACTCGCCAGAAGCCTTGTGTCAAATCAAAGATGCCACGCTCAATCTCATCGATATACAGATGGAAGGCCGACAATTTATAGATTTTAAGAAATCATACCCCCGCGAGTATTTCGACAGACAATCAATTATGTGGGATTTGAACTATTTCAAATACGATTTTCTGAAAATCACCCAAACCGATTTTGACGAACAAGCACTTGAAGATGATTTTGAAAATCTGGCAAACGAGTTGTTAAAAGCACCGACAGGATATTTTATGTATCGCGATTTCCAGGTACGAAACATAATGTATCATAACGAAAAGCTATGGTTTATCGACTATCAGGGAGGACGGAAAGGTCCCCTACAATATGATTTGGCTTCAATTTTGTTTAGTCCCAAAACCGGCTTAAACAACTTACAACGCGATGCCCTGCTCAATGTTTATCTGGATAAACTTGAAACGATACAAAAAGTTGACCGCAAAAAATTTGTCATGCACTTCTATCTGTTTGCGCTGGCACGCATATTGCAGGCTATGGGAGCATACGGACTTCGTGGAATTGTTGAGCGCAAACCGGGATTCAAAAAAAGTATTCCGGCATCCATAAAAAACCTGTCGTTTTTGCTCGAAAACAAAATTGAAGAAAATCTGTTTCCAGAAATAAGGAAATGCGTAACAGAATTACAAAAAAAATATTTAATAACTGGACAGCTAGTAAACGAAAAAATATTAACAATAAGAGTTACTAGTTTTTCATACAAAAAAGGCTACCCTAACGACCCAACTGATAACGGCGGTGGTTTTGTTTTCGATTGTCGAGGTTTACCCAACCCGGGCAGATTCAATGAATACAAAATGCTTAGTGGCCTAGACGAAGAGGTTAGAGAATATCTCGAAAAACATAAAGAAGTAAAAAGCTTTATCGAAAATGTTGAAAATACGGTGTCGCAAACCATCGAAAATTTCATTGAACGCGGGTTCAGACATCTTTGTGTAAGCTTTGGATGCACCGGCGGACAACACCGTTCGGTTTACAATGCCGAAGTTTTTGCCCAAAAAGCACAGAACAAATACCCGGTAAACGTGGTTTTGATACACACAGAAAAACAAAACTGGAAACAAAATGGGAAAAAAGAAATGCGAAAAAAAAGAATATAAAGAACCCGAAAATCCTAATTTCACTTGCAAAAAGTGTAATCGTTCGGCGCAGAAAAAAAGCAAAGTTTGTAAGCCTCAAAAAAACAACTAGCTATGACTAGAAATGTAAAAAAATACAAATATTTTAATCGCGACCTAAGCTGGTTATCTTTCAATTATCGTGTACTAGAGGAAGCTAAAGATCAAAATGTTCCTTTATTTGAAAGGATTAAATTTCTGGCCATATACTCCAATAACCTCGAAGAATTCTACCAGGTAAGGGTTAGTTATTACAGGCAATTACTAAAAAATGCCAGCTTAGTTCCCGGCAAAATAAAAGAAGTAAATCCAGCAAAAATTATTCATCAAATCAACGAAACTGTATCAAAATATCAAATCGAGTTCCACCGTATTTTTGATGAAGAAATTGTACCTGAACTTGAAAAGAATAACATAATACTGCTAAATAAAAACTCAGAATTGGACGAGCAGCAGGAAGCAGAAATAAACGACATTTTCACATTTAATATACTGAGTTTACTCCAACCGGTTTTATTGGTGAAAAAGCGCATCAGGCCATTTTTAAAAACAGGTCAAGTTTACCTTATTATCGAAATGGTGATTAAAGAACATGCCAATGAAGCAACAAAAACCCAACAAAAACGCTACGGGTTAATAAAATTACCAACGGATCATAATATTTCACGTTTTATCGAGCTAACCCCCAGTAATAACAAACACTACATTTTGTTTCTCGAAGATATAATCATGAAGCATGTTACTAAGCTGTTTCCAGGGTACGTGGTTGAAGAATGGTTTACCATTAAGCTCACTCGTGATGCTGATTTTGAATATGATGAATACGAAGAAGAAGAGTTAATTGATGCAATAAAAAACCTTTCATCATCGCGCACTTTAGGCAAACCCAACCGCTTTTTGTACGACCGTCAGATGCCTAACCGCATTCTTAAATATATGAAAGACACATTCAGGCTTGAAAACGATGTTGTTGTTCCCGGAGGTTCCTATCATAATTTCAGAGATTTCTTTAGTTTCCCTAACCCTTTATCGCCAGAATTTGAGAATGAAAAACTTCCACCTCTTCGCATCCCCGCATTAGATGAATACAACCTTATCAAAAAGGCTATTAATAAGAAAGACCATTTACTATCGGTGCCCTATCAATCGTACGACTATTTTTTACGTTTTTTAGAACAAGCAGCCCTCGACGATAGTGTAAACGAAATAAAAACTACTCAATACCGCGTAGCAGAACGTTCGGCTGTAGTAAACGCATTGATGAACGCTGCCGAAAACGGGAAAAAGGTCACAGTTTTTGTCGAATTAAAAGCACGCTTTGATGAAGAAATGAATTTACGTTATGCTTCCGAAATGACGAAAGCAGGCATTCGCATCTATTATAGCATACCAAATCTTAAAGTTCATGCAAAAGTCGCAATGGTGCTACATGATAAAGAAAAATTTCCAAATGCAATAGATCAGGCGTACGTCGGGACAGGTAATTTTAACGAAAAAACAGCTCGTTTATATAGCGACCACGGACTTTTTACTTCAAATGAAGGAATTATTAGCGACTTGAAAGCAATGTTTAATTACCTCGAAAACCAGGATGAAAAAATAAAATTCAACCATTTGTTGGTGCCTGGCTTTAACCTGATTGCCAAATTTGGAAAGTTAATAAACAATGAAATACAAAATGCCCGAAACGGAGACAAAGCCCACATGATACTAAAAATGAACGGATTGCAAGATCCACACACGGTAAACATGCTTTACCGTGCAAGCGAAGCTGGTGTAAAAATAGATTTAATTGTAAGGGGAATATGTATTATAAAAACAGGACGACGGTATAGTAAGAATATAAGGGTTATCCGAATTGTTGATCGCTTTTTAGAACATGCAAGGGTATTTGTTTTTCACAACAATGGCAACGAAAAAGTGTTTATTGGTTCAGCCGACTGGATGAAACGCAACTTGTACCGACGCATTGAATGTGTATGTCCTGTTTATGACACTAATCTTAAAAACGAAATAATCGATATCCTTAACATTCAACTTTCGGATAATGTTAAAGCCAGTGAAATAGGTTCAAAAATGGAAAACAATAGAATTTCGAATAACAAACCAAAAGTGCGCTCACAAATTGCCACTTATAATTACCTGAAAGAAAAATATAAACGCGAATAATGATAATCTCATATAAAATTGCTTTTTTAGCATTCTTATATCAAATAGTAACATAGTTTAAAAACTCACGAGTGAAAAAAATATCAGCGATATTATGCATAGCATTTATTTTCATTACAGGCGGTATATATGCACAGATTTCAAACGGTGGAATGCCCGTTTCTTATTATCAGAATTTAAAGTCGAGCGTGGTTATCCCTACTGTAAAGCTTAAAGAAATAAATATTGATAGCCTAAAACAAAACGATATCGATAAGGGAACTCCTTTAAGATATGGAGTTGTTGAAGATATTGAACTGAATGTAAAAAATGGCCTTCAAACTTTAGTTGATTCAGGAACAATCTGGAGGTATAAAATAAGCACGCCAAATGCACGGTCGCTAAAATTAATATTTTCTGATTTTCATATTCCGGAAGGAGCCGCTTTTTTTGTTTACAATTACGATTTCTCATTGATTTCAGGGGCTTTTACACATCAAAATGTAAATCAAACCTTTAGTTTTGCAATTGCCGACTTCCCCAGCAATGAAATATACATCGAATATTACGAACCACTGGAAGCTTCATTTGAAGGAACACTAATAATCAATCAAATAAGCAAAGCCTATCGTTTTTTGTCTCAAATAATGCTGGAAAATTCGAGCAATATGACATACGACGATATTAACTGTGACGAAGGTTTAAACTGGCAACTGGAAAAACACGCTGTAGCCAAATATACTTTTATCGAAGACGAATCTAGTTACACATGCAGCGGCGCTTTAATTAATAATGAACAATCTGATGGCACTCCTTATTTTCTTACAGCTCACCATTGTGTTAGCACAGTTGATGCTGCCAAAACCGTTACTGCTTATTTTAATTACGAAACTCTTGGATGTGGCATGACGAATAAAAAAAACCAAACGCTTAGCGGTGCTGAACTACTAACCACCGGAGATAAATCGGACTTTTCACTACTCAAATTAAGCGAGATGCCACCGCCAGCATATCAACCATATTATGCGGGTTGGGATTTAAACGAAATGCCATTATCAGCAGTTTCAATTCACCATCCCGAAGGTCTGCGAAAAAAAATTTCAATTGAAGAAAATCCACCCGTATCATATACCCAACTTATTTATTGGGAAAACAATTCGATTTCTCCCTCGCAATCTCACTGGGAAGTTTATTTTGAAACTGGCATGACAGGTGGCGGCTCCTCAGGATCACCACTTTTTAATGAAAACCGGCGTATAATTGGCCAACTCCACGGAGGTGGCGATTATGACTCATATTATGGAAAACTTAGCTATTCGTGGAACAACTCCTTAAAATCGAGCCGAAACAATTATAAAGATTTATGGGAATACCTGGCACTACAAAAAAACACAAGTCATATCAATGGATATTACCCACAAAACAATCTGCCCGAGGCTGTTATTAGTATCGAAAATAAATATGTATGCACCGATGCCCCTGTTAATCTAAGCGAAAAATCGGTTTTTGATGTCGATAAATGGAAATGGGAAATTACTCCTGCTACAGTATCGTTTATCGAAGGAACTTCGCCCACTTCGCAGTCGCCTGTTGTCAGGTTCGACGAAGAAGGAACATACTCCATCCAATTAATTGTTGAAAATGCATATGGCAAAGACATCCGCACCTATAACGATGCCATAGTAGCCGGCTCTGAAATTTTTATCAACTTCAGTTCATCACCTGCAAACGGCACATGCTTAATCGATGCCGATTCACTCAGTATAACTGCCCTTGGTGCTGCCAATTACAAATGGGAACTCAATAACGAGAACGATTATTTTTTTACTATTTCCGACCCAAACTCGAAAATAACTACCATCACTCAAAACTTAGGAACGGTTATAGATTCTACTATAAATATCACAGGAACTTTAATAGGAACACACGGCACATGCTCTGACACAAGCTATTTCGACATTCAACTTATAATGCCTGCGGGCGATAACATTGCCAATGCATTATTAATTGAACCCGGAGAAAGTGGCCCCTATAATAACATTTGTGCCAGCATTGAAGAAAGTGAGCCAGCACCAACGGCAGGGGAATGTGTCTCGCAAAACGAATGGTGCGACGAATTTGGCACTGGCGAAGACATTCTGGCAAGTACAGTTTGGTTTACATTTTTTGGGCCCCAATCGGGTGCTGTTTCGATTGCAGCCACCGGAATGGACGGGCAAATTGCAATTTACAAAGCCGACACATACACGGATTTATTAAACGGAAATTATACTCTTATGGCTGCAAACGACGATGCTTCCTATACCGATTTCACATCGTTTATTAAACCTGTAAATATTGAAAAAGGCAAGCAATATTGGCTACAGTTCGATGGAAGTTATGGCAACATACAAGGCGAATTTTATGTAGAACTGAAAGAGGAAACAGGAACAAACTCAATAGATACACAAATAAGCAACACAAAAAGCCTTAAAATTTACCCGCAGCCAGCACAAAACTATATTGTTGTCGAAAGCAATATTTTAACAAAACAGAAAAGTGTAACTGTAAAAATTTTCAATAATACTGGTGCGCTTCTTTTTAACGATAAAGCATCAATAGTTAATAACCAGCTTACGATAAACTTTAACACAGAATGGAGCAACGGTATCTATCTTATATCAATACATACACCTAGTAATGAAACCATTTCAGATAGTTTCGTATTGAAAAAATAATAGAAAACACAACGTGAAAAAACACGTGAAAAACCTGTTTATATTGTCCGATTAAGAGATTCAATGAATCTTATTTTCATTGTTTATTACACTTTGGACATCAACGCATCAATCTCACGCCGTAAATACCTCCGGCTATTGAGCCAGGTTTTGCTTTAAACTTAATTGTTAGAATACCATTACCATTTTCGACCAAGACTTCAGGCAGTTCATAATCTACACTGTAGAAATTGCCACCTTTTGAGTCATCGAGCGTTACAGTTGCTATAACTTTATCGCTTATCAGAATATCGAAAGTACGGTCGCGATCCATTCCAAAATAGGTAATGCGTACTTTCCGTGCTTCTTTTTCAGGGTCTTTTAAATCGTAACTAAACCACCCCTGTGCATGTCGCCAGTGGCGATCGCGATGCACACCCGCTTCGGTTTTTTCGGCTTTAAAGTTATGGTCGCTCTCGGGTTGTTGTTCTCCCGGCGACACGTAATCTATGGTTTGGGCTTCGAGCGCCATACGTGCCTGTTCTTCCTTCTTCAATTTTTCTTGCTTTTCTGTAAAATCGGCCGGATTTGCAAAGGGGAAATACACTTCGTAACGGGCATCGTGGATGCGATAAAAAGGTTCCAGCACCAAATCTTTACCCGATTCGGGGTAAACTTCAGCCGGTATGGCAAATTTAAGTTTTGAAGTCTCTAATCTTTCTGGATTAAGCGCCAAGGGTTTATCAGTTACAAACATAGGCGCTTCGTCAACCGGGTACAATTTTCCCTGCGCGATGTGTCCCATACGACTGTCGTCGGCAACCAGCCCGTCTAGATCGTTAGTACCGGTTTTAGCGCCCAAAACTATAGGACCATAAACAAACGATAGGTAATCCGATTGGTCGGGCAACTGCTCCAATTCAAAGTGCATAGGAAGCTTCACCTCTACCCTGTCGCCACTTTTCCATTTACGAGTAAGTGCCACGTATGTTCCTGGTTGGGCTGCAACTTTCATATTTTTCCCATTCACTGAAACACGCATTTCACCATCGTTCACCCAGCGCGGGTAACGAATATTCAGTGTAAAGCGAGAAGGCTCATCAACATCAATCGTTAACGCTGTAGTTTCTTCATCGGGGAAACGGGTTTCCTGGGTTAACTTTATGCCTTTTTCGTCCCAACTCAATTCTGAAGGAATAAACAAGTTTACATAGAGATTTTTGTCGTCGTGTGCGTAAATTATCTCACCATATTTCCCATGGTTTTCGATACCAGAACCTACGCAGCACCAAAATGCTTCTTCAGGCTTCGAATATACCCGGTAATGCCGTGGGCGCATAGTGGTAAAATACACCAAGCCACCATGTTTGGGGTGTAAGGTTGAAAGAATATGATTGTACAAAGCACGTTCGTAATAGTCGATATACCGTAACGATTCATCATAGAAATACAGTTGTTTCGACAGCTTCAGCATATTGTAGGTATTACATGTTTCGGGTCCTTCGCGCGATTCCACCATCGACGAGAAATTATCGGCCGGATGAAAGTGCTCACGAACACTGTTGCCGCCAATCGATATGGTACGACGCTGAACAACTGTTTCCCAGAAAAACTTCGAGGCTTCGTACCATTCGTCGTCGTCATCAACATCAGCAATTTGTTGAAAACCGATTACCTTAGGAATTTGCGTATTGGCATGCAGGCCATTCAGTTTATCTTTCTTTTCTAAAAGTGGATCTAGAATAACCCGGTGCGAAGTACGACGCGCCAGATTCATGTATTTTTGATCGCCTGTAATGGCAGCCACATCGGCAAAAACTTCGTTTAAACCACCATGTTCCGATCGCAGCATATCCTGCACTTGTTCGTCAGTAAGTCCGGCAACCATATCATAAAACCAATCAGAAAGGTCAACCAGCATCGTTTTGGCTTTTTCAATTCCGGCAATGCGGTAGGCATCAAGTAATCCAGCAAATATTTTATGAATATTGTACAGTGGCACCCACTTTCCGTTGAGCGAAAAAGCGCCTGCATCAATTTTTCCGGCTTTAATATCGGCCCACATTATCATTCCTCCGGGTACACCACCCACGTAGCCATTACCATTTGCTTTTTGGCAACGCTCCAACTCATCAATCATATAGTTTAAACGTTCCAGCATCTCAGTTTCACCGTTTGCTACCCACATCTGAGCCAGTGCTGTAAGGTAATGCCCCCCGATATGACCATCAAGACCGGTATTCTCCCAGTTTCCGTAACGCTCGGCTTTAGGCTCGAGACCTGCATCAATTAAATATGGAGCCAGCAAACGATCAGCGTCGTGCGCCAAAATATATTTAGCATCGAGGTTTTGTGCATGTTTAAACTCGCTTTCGAGCAGTTTCACATCTGATAACTGGAAGGGTTTTATATTACCTGCAACGGCAACAACTGCAATCAAAAAATAAAAAAATGAAGTAAGAATCGTTTTCATATTCAAATTGGTTTTATATCAATACAAATAAAGCATTTTTTTAAGAATATAGAGGTGGACTATCTAAACCTAAGTGAGGATGTAATAATATTTAAAATTATTCTAATTTTGCAATAGATCGTTAGATTTTAGACACAAGACAAAAAACAGTAGAGGCATCATAGATGAATCAAGGTACGATGAACCAATAAAAATAGCCTGTATAGGCAATAGCATCACCTATGGACTTGGCATTAAATACCGCGACAGCCTGAGCTATCCGGCACAATTACAACGTATCTTGGGCGATAAATGGGAAGTTCTCAATTTTGGCATCAGCGCCCGCACTTTAATGTCGAAAGGTGACCTGCCGTACATCAACGAGCCCGTTTACCGACAAGCGCTGGCTTTTAACCCCAATGCCGAAGGTGCAGAAATTATGGCAACCATCATTTTTCAAAAACTGACAGGAAAGGAACAGCATGTGCAATAGGTGCGACTGGGGGCAATCGCCCGAAATTTACCGAGAATACCACGACCACGAATGGGGCGTGCCTGTGTACGACGATCAAAAGCTTTTTGAATTTTTATTACTCGAAAGTGCACAGGCCGGATTGAGCTGGCTAACTATATTAAAACGCCGCGAAAGCTACCGTAAAGCTTTTGACGATTTCAATGCTGAAAAAGTAGCCGCTTTTGATGCTAAAAAGATAGAAAAACTCATGCAAAACACGAACATAATCCGCAACCGCCGCAAAATTGAATCAGCCATCAACAATGCTCGTGCTTTTCTGAAAATAAAAGATGAGTTTGGAAGCTTCAGCAATTATATTTGGGGATTTGTAAATCATAAACCCATTGTAAATCATTTAAACAAAATGGCAGAAATGCCTCCAAAAACACCCCTTTCAGAAAGAATTTCAAAAGACCTGAAAAAACGTGGATTTACATTTATGGGGCCAACAATTGTTTATGCCCACATGCAGGCTACCGGTATGGTTAATGACCATTTGACAAGCTGTTTCAGGCATAAAAAAATCACACAAATGGCCAATAAGTGACAAATTACACATTTTTAGAAATAAAAAAAAGCTATTTTTATAACTCAATTTTTTCAAACAAAAATTATTAAATAATAATGGTAAAATATTTTTTAAGCTTATCGCTCCTTTTCTTCCTCTTTATAAACAATGTTTCGGCACAAGATGAGGTTACCAAAACGGATAGTGAATATATTTTCACCCCGGTAATTGAACTTCCTACTACCAATGTTAAAGACCAACACCGCTCAGGAACCTGTTGGTCGTTTTCAGGATTATCCTTAATCGAATCAGAAATGATTCGCATGGGAAAACCCGAGGTTGACTTATCGGAGATGTTCGTAGTATGGCATTGCTACAGCAAAAAGGCCGAAAAATATGTGCGTATGCACAGCAACAACAATTTTGGCCCCGGCGGAGCATTTCATGACATTACGTGGGTTATGAAGAACTATGGACTGGTTCCTCAATCAGCATTTACCGGACTAGCCATCGAAGAAGACAAACCTGTTCACGGAGAAATGGACGAAGTACTTAAAAACCATGTTGAAGCCATTGTTAAAAATAAAAACAAGAAGCTTAGCCCGGTTTGGCACGAAGCTTTCGATGACCTCCTGGGAAATTACCTGGGAAATATTCCTGAAAAATTTGAGTACAAAGGACAAGAATATACACCTCTTTCATTTGTAAAAGATTATATGAACATTAACCCAGACGATTATATCGAAATTGGCTCATTTACCCATCATCCATTTTATGAAAAATTCATTATTGAAATACCCGACAATTGGCTTTGGGACGAAATATACAATGTTCCGTTGAATGAAATGATCGATATAATGGACTATGCACTTGAAAATGGTTACACCATTGCCTGGGGTGCCGATGTTAGCGATCGCGGCTTTGCGTCGAAGACCAAAGGTGTTGCTGTTGTTCCAGATGCTGACATTACCGAAATGAACGATTCCGAACTTTCCAAATGGGAAAACATGTCGGATAAGGATAAAGAAAACGAACTGTTCAAACTCAACGGCCCTGGAAAAGAAAAAGAAATAACACAAGTTATGCGCCAAATTGATTTCGACAATTACACATCGACCGATGACCACGGAATGCACATTGTTGGCATGGCAAACGATCAGAACGGCACACCGTATTACATTGTTAAAAACTCGTGGGGCGATTACAACGACCACGATGGATATTTTTACGCATCGAAGCCTTATGTTGCTTTACGCACAATTGACATTATGATTCACAAAGATGCTGTACCAAAAGCAATTGCAAAGAAACTTGAAATAAAGTAGAATCAATCAATACAAATAAAAAGGAGAGGCTGTACTAAATCAATCGTACAGCCTCTCTTGTTTTATTAGTCTTTATTCAATATCAATCGTTGAATAAACTATCGCTTAAATGTTGCAAGGTTTTCTTTTTGTACTTGCTGTTAATCAGAATTGACATGTTATACTGGCTGCCTCCATATGAAATCATACGTACCGGTATTCCTTCAATAGCTTCAAAAACTTGCTTTGAGAATACTTTTTGTTCTGAAATCATATCACCAACAACACAAACAATGGTATGTTCACGGTCAACTTCAACTTCGCCATATTCATTCAGTTCATCAATAATCTGTTTAAGGTAATGATCATTGTCAATGGTCAACGAAACTGAAACCTCAGATGTGGCAATCATGTCGATTGACGTTTTATATTTCTCGAATACTTCAAATACCGCACGAAGGAATCCATAGGCCATCAGCATCCGGTCTGAAAGTATTCGAATGGCAATAATATTATCTTTTGCAGCAACAGCTTTAAGTCCTTCTATCGTTTTATCGTTCGAAATTAACGTACCACTGTCAGTAGGATTCATTGTATTTTTTAAGCGCACCGGAATATTGGCTTCCCTGGCAGGTAAAATAGTGAGCGGGTGAAGAATTTTTGCTCCAAAATAAGCAAGCTCAGCAGCTTCGGTAAACAACAAATTATCAATTTTTTGTGTGTTTTCAACATAACGCGGGTCGTTGTTATGGAAACCGTCGATATCAGTCCATATCTGTACTTCTGCAGAACCTATTGCTGCACCAATTAAAGTTGCAGTGTAATCGCTCCCTCCGCGTTGCAGATTGTCAATATCGCCATAAATATTGCGGCAAATGAAACCTTGGGTGATGTAAATTTGTTTGCCTTTGTTAAGCTCTAACGAAGGCTTAATAAGGTCTTTAATAGCAGTAAGGTCGGCTTGCTTGTCGGCATTGATGCGCATAAATTCGAGAGAGGGTAGCAGCATAGCATCGTGGCCGTTCTCATTGAGCAAATACGTTACCAGTGCTGTGGAAATAAGCTCGCCCT
>JAQICD010000218.1 GCA_027858715.1 Prolixibacteraceae bacterium | reverse complement strand
CTCGGTTCATTAGGTGTGTTTAAATACAGCCGCTTTGTGCTGGGTGAACTTGAAAAAGTGCTTGCTTTAGTTGGGATGAATGTAGAGTTGACCTCCGGGTTTCCCGACTTTTTTATGATCCTGCCGGTGGGTATAAGTTTTTATACGTTTCAGTCGATGAGTTATACCATCGATGTATATAAGGGGGAGATTAAGCCTGTAAAAAATGTTTTGCACTTCTTTGCTTACCTTTCGATGTTCCCGCAACTGGTGGCCGGTCCTATAGTGAGGGCACGAACCCTGCTGCCGCAGCTGTTGAAGCCTCGAAAAACTACCGAAGTAGAACGCTGGCATGGTACCAAACTTATTGCATTCGGGTTTTTTAAGAAAGTGTTGCTGGCCGATAATATTGCACCTTTGGTTAACACCGCGTTTAATAATGTGCATCAAACCGGCTCATCGGTTTACTGGTGGGTTGTGATTATTGGTTTTGCCATACAAATATATTGTGATTTTAGCGGGTATAGCGATATTGCCCGCGGGCTGGCCAAATGGATGGGCTTTCATTTTAAAATGAATTTTAATCATCCGTACCGTGCACTGTCGATGCGTGAATTTTGGCAGCGCTGGCATATTTCGCTTTCAACATGGTTTCGCGATTACGTGTATATTCCGTTAGGCGGCAGCCGAAAAGTGAAGTTCCGAAGCCATATTAATTTGTGGATAACCATGGTTTTGTCGGGGTTCTGGCACGGTGCGTCATTCAATTTTATTATATGGGGGGCATTGCATGCATTTTATTCATCGTTCGAAAGGGTAGTGAAGTGGCCGGGGTTTCTTAAAAAGTATAAACTAAAATACCTGGCCGGGGTTGTGGTAATGTTCCAGGTTTTGCTGGCCTGGGTGTTTTTCAGAGCCGAAACCATAGGCGATTCTTTCAAGGTTGTTGGTGATATGCTGGAGTTTAATTCATCGCTGGATTTCAGTATTACCGACGATATTAGAAATGGCTTTTACTATATTCTTATTTTTATTGCAGGTGAATATGGTATTCAGAATATTAAGTTAAGAAAGGTTATCAGAAGCAAAAGCGTATTGCGGATAGTTGAAGTGCTTTTGGTGGCTCTGCTGATTTGTTTTACGATATATTTCAGAGGAAAAGGTAATGAGTTTATTTATTTCCAGTTTTAAAAAAGAAAGGTTGTTGCTATTTGTTGTTTTTACAGCAATAGTATTGGCTGGTATTGTTTTGTTTGTTCCATCATCGGATTCAAAGGATCGACTGGTGTCAAAAGATTTCTGGATAAATAAAACACACAACAGCCGTAGGTTTTCTTTGGTAGTGGCTGGCGATTCGCGTATTTATCGAAGTGTTTCGCCGGGCGAAATGGAAAAAGTGCTCGAAGGGTATCGGGGTTTCAACGTGGGCTATAGTAGTGCCGGTTTTGCAAATTCGATGTTTGGTAAAATTGAAAAGCATATCGATTTTGATGCCCGCAAACCAATTGTAGTACTCGGGGTTTCACCCTGGAGTTTAACGTCTGATGCCGGAGAAAACAAGCATATGGCTGGCGAATTAAACAGGAAAAAGGAAGAGCTTATTCAGGCAAAATATTTTTCGTCTGTTAATAATTTTTTTGCCCCCTATTCTTTGAAAGAAGTATTTGATAAGGTTAAAAAGAGAAACTATAAGAAAGGAAATGAATATCGATATACTGCTAAAGGTTGGGTGGCATCGAATACCGATATGCCTAATCCGCAAATGGCATTGGGGCATGTAGAAGCAAACTATACCGGCAACCAGATGAACCAAGAACAGTTGCAACAATTGGCCGAAAAAATCAGTTTTTGGGAACAAAAAGGCGCTGAAGTTTTTGCGTTCAGGCCTCCTTCAACTCGTGCCATGGAAATGATGGAAGACTCGTTGAGTGGTTATAATGAGCAATATGTAGCTGAAGTGCTCGAAAATGCAGGTGCTGTATGGTTCAAATTCGATGTCGAAAATTACTTCAGTTACGATGGGAGCCATCTCGACGAATCAAGTGCTATTCGTTTATCGCATGAACTTGCTTTAAAAATCAGAGGAGAAATAGATTAATTATTACTGACGGCGAACTTTGTTTTGCCATTTTTGTTTGTAAGTGATTAAAACATATACTGCAAACCACTATATACACCAAATGTATAGGGGCGAACATTGTAACCTTGTAGTTCGCTTAGTGAGTTAAGCTGAATTTTTATAATGGGTTCGATGTTGAAATTGAGCCATTTTGTAATGTTGTAGCTCATGCCGGCTCCCAGACTGCTGCTGAACGATATATCGCGTAATCCTTCAATATTACCGCTGGCAATAGTATTTTCATTCTGTGAAAGATTCACATTATTAGATACAAGTATATTGGTGTTAATTCCACCGATAAGATGCAGGCCAATTGTATTGTCGTTTAGTTGATATTTCATCAGCAAAGGCACTTCAATGTAACCTGCATTTTGTTTGTAATCGTAACCTTCGGTTGCTGGTATCGACGACGAATAAAGGTAAGATGCCTTGGCAAGCTCAACACCGGCAGGCATGTTGATATTTGCCAGTCCAACATCGGTGCCAATAATTGCAGTTGTGTTAGTTCTGTCTCTTTCGGCTCTCATAGTTTTTCCGGTAATAAAATCGGACTCGCCTGAATTAACAGCCCAGTTATGACCGGCAAAAGCGAGGGCAATGTTCTCGGCTGTTTGCGTCATTTCATTGTAATTTAGTCCGCTAATAAACGACAATCGCTTGCTTGCATTGTACGCCACCGAGAGTCCGGCTGATATGTTTGATGCATAATTTGTGCTAATGCTGTTTTGCGAGGCTGAAAAGTCGGCCTGTGGTGGAGCGTAATCAGCATCATTCATCGCCAACTCATCGAATCTTACTTGTGGCGAAGCTTTAAGGCCAACAGCCCATTGTTTATAATTTTTTTCATTCCCTTTTTGTTGTCGGGTGTTATTTAACGCCAGTAGATTTGCCTCAATAATAGTGCGATCGGAAGCCGTTAAGCCTTTTAAACCGCTGGTTGTTCGAATAATATTGTACTGTGGCTTACTGGTTGTTACTGTATTGATATTTGCTGCAAGCAGTAATGGTATCGAAATGTTGTTGGCCTCGCCCGAAGTGCTTTCTTTATTAACTGTTTGATTTCTGTCTTCTTTATCAATTTGGAGAAGCTGTGGTTGAGTCTGTTCAAATTTAAGTTCAATTTGTTGTTCAACAACGGATGAGATGGGCTTGCTGTTGGTGTATTCCTGCTTTATTTTTTCAATTTCGGCATATTGCTTTTCGTAATCCGATGGTTTGTCCGATAAAGTCCATCCGAGCATAAAAGCGATAGCCACCGAAGCTGCCGACGATAAGCCCCACAGCAACATAGCCTTGCGCTTTTTGCGTTTCAAAGCCATCGATGCCGAGATGTTGTCCCACACGTTGGGCGGTGGAGTTACTTCGTAACCCGATAAACGGTTGTGAAATAATTCGTCAATATGTTCTCCGTTATTTTGCATATTGCTTTTCTGTAAATCCCGTTTCGTAAACTTTTGTCTGCAATATTTTCCTGGCACGTGAGAGGTTCGATTTTGAAGAGCTTTCACTTATGCCAAGCATTTCAGCAATTTCTTTATGCGAATAGCCGTCGATAGCATACATGTTAAAAACCATTTTGTAACGTGGCGGCAATTGCTGTATGAGCTGTAAAAGGTGTTGTTCGTTCAGCGATTCGTGGTTGATTGTGCTGTTCTCGTGGCTGTCGTAATACGTAATGTCGTCAACCACATATAGCCTGTTTTTTTTGCGGTGGTTTTCGAGTGCAAAATTAACAACAACGCGGTGCATCCAACCTTCGAACGAGCCTGTGCCTCTATATTGTCCAATCTTTTCAAAAATTCGTACGAACGCTTCGTGCAAAATGTCTTCGGCCTCTGTGCGGTCGTGCGAATAGCGCAAACTAACCCCGAAAAATTTCGGGGCAAAACGCCGATACAAGCTTGCTTGTGCCATTTTTTTACCGGCTTTACAATCTTCTATAATCTTTTCAAGATCCTCCAATCTTCTTGCTTAAAAACGATAAAGTTATGCCATTTTATAATTTCCCCATTTTATTTATAAATAATTTCCCATTCCCTTTACGAAAAGTATGATGTGTGGGCATGTAAAAGGTTGCGTGCAATCAGAAAAATAATTCAAGTTGAATGAATGGTGCTACAAACAGGCATCAAGAATTTTTGCAAGTTCATCCTCATTCAATTCAACCGGGTGGTTTTTCAATCCGGTTTGGGCGATAATCGTTTTGTATTCCGACCGGGTTACAGCGAATGATGAAAGTTTTGGAATTTTGAATGACGTAGCCAAACCTTCGATGTAATCGAGAAGCCCATCAATAGCTTTTTCATCATCGAATTTATGATTTACGAGCCGTCCAGCAGTAGCGTATTTTTCCAGAACGATTTGATTGTTTTCTTTGCGTAGTTTCTCAACGCTAACGCGATTTGCAGGGCCTGTTAAAATGGCGCAAACAACACCGTGAGGGATGGGGTAGAGACTGCCCAGGGGTTGTGCAAATCCGTGTACAACGCCCAGCCCGGCATTGGCCAGTGTTATTCCCGAAAGAAATGCTGCATAGCTTAGGTTGGTTCTTGCTTCAATATTTTTTCCGTCATAAACAGCATCTTCAAGCGAATGGATAACACGTTTTAAACCTTCAAGAGCCAGGGCGTCGGTCATCGGGTTCGATTGTGTCGAAAGGTACGATTCGAAAAGCTGGGTGAAAGCATCCATGCCTGAAGCTGCTGTAACCGACGGCGGACACGAAACGGTTAATGCGGGGTCAACAATGGCAATGTTGGGCACAAAGTTGTTGTGGCGCAGCGATTTTTTGAATCCGTCTTTGCCATTTTTTGAGATTACTGCATTTTTTGTGGCCTCACTGCCCGTTCCCGATGTGGTAGGAACTGCTATCATCGGTACTTTTGCACCCGAGGGCGACTTTAAGCCAACGCCTTCGAGATAATCGGTAATAGATCCTTTTTCGCACAGCATAGCTGATACTGCTTTGCCGGCATCCAAAACACTTCCGCCACCAATGGCCACCACCACTTCGGGGGCAAAACCACGGTTGTCGGCTGTGAGTTTATCAATTTGCCCAGGTGTTGGTTCGCCGTGAATTTGTTCAAAAATGTAATCGATATTGCTGTTTTGAAGTGCCTTTGTTATTTCTGCGGCTTGAGCTGAGTGTTTGAATGAACTTCCGCTGACAATGAGGACTTTGTTGCCGAATGATTTAACTTGATCTGTGAGTTTTTTGAATTGTCCGTTTCCAAAAAGTAAGGTTGGAGTATGGCTAAAAGTAAAGTACATCGTATGTGTTGTTTTGTATTATTTTATTATTCGGGTATTCGTGGCTTTAATATCTGGTTTTTTTTGTGTTTGATAAGTTATAAGGATTTTTGGAAATAACAAAGCAGTAACCTTTTAGGATACTGCTAGAAAATATTTTTGTTAAATCTCTTGAAACCAGCTGTTTAGTTTCGCGTTGCATCATTGCTTGCTTCACTTTTGAAGAAGGCTAAGCCTACTGCAACAATAAAAATACCTAATGCAATTGCTAAATGAATCATAATTACCTCCTTTTTTTATATATGTTTTACAGTGCTAAATAAAGACAAAAAAGTCTTTAATACAAAAAAAAGAGATTTATTTTGATGAACGTATGTTTTTTGTTGATGAATGGCTTTGTTCTTTTGATGAAAAACATTTATTAATAAGCCGAATTTATTAATCTTTGAATGTAAAGAAGTTCGGCGTCGAAATCACGATTGGTTTTGACCACTTTTGATAAGGGAACATGAACAATCTTATCGTTTTTCAGGCCAACCATCACACTTTTCTGGTCGTCGAGAAGGGCATTGACAGCTGCAACTCCCATTTGAGTAGCAGCAACACGGTCGTTGGCTGTAGGGCTGCCTCCCCGTTGAATATGCCCCAGAATTGTAACGCGTACATCTATTTCGGGATGTTTCTGTTGTACCTGTTCTGCAAGTTTCAGTGCTCCTCCTGCACGATCGCCCTCGGCAACCATAATGATGCCCGAACGTTTTTTGTTTTTGTAATCTTTGGCCAGAAACTTGTCAAGTTCGACTTCTTCTTCCTGTATTTCGGGCACAAATGTTACTTCTGCACCACAGGCCAGTCCTGCTTTCAGTGCCAGTGCGCCGGCTTCGTGCCCCATAACTTCAATAAAGAAAATACGTCCGTGTGAGCTGGCTGTGTCTTTTATTTTATCAACTGCTTCAACAACAGTGTTCAGCGCTGTGTCGTAGCCAATAGTATAGTCAGTTCCATACATGTCGTTATCGATGGTGCCGGGTATGCCCACAAACGGCATGTCGAACTCATGGGTGAATGCCAGTGCGCCTGCAAAGCTGCCGTCTCCCCCGATAACAACCACTGCATCAATCTGGTGACTCTTAAGACTTTCGAATGCTTTTTTACGACCTTCGTATGTTCTGAAATCCTTGCTGCGAGCTGTTTGAAGGAAAGTTCCGCCCAGGTGCATGATGCCACTGACATCGCTTGCTTCAAGCTTCACAAAGTCGTTTTCGATCATTCCCTGGTAACCACGTCTAATTCCATAAACTTCAAGCTTATGAGCCAGTGCAGCACGGGTTACGGCACGTACCGCAGCATTCATACCCGGAGCATCGCCACCTGAGGTGAAAACGGCTATTCGTTTAATATTTTTTCGCTTGTTCATTCCTTTTTTTTATTGTGATAGTTGTTTTCGATATGTGTTTTTACTTCTTCCATAAGCCATTGTGGGGTCGATGTGGCACCACAAATGCCAATTTTTTCAGCAACTTTAATCCATTCTGCTTTGACCTCATCGGCCGAAGATATAAAATAGGTGTTTGGATTGCTGTTGCGGCATACTTCGTAAAGCGATTTTCCGTTCGAGCTTTTTTTACCGCTGACAAACAAAACAACGTCGTAATTTTTCGCAAATTCTTTCAGATGTGGAACACGACCGGAAACCTGCCTGCAAATGGTATCATGTACGATTATCTGGTTTTTTGCTCTTTCTTTTATTTGTTCGGTTATGGCACTGAAACCCTCCAGTGGCATGGTGGTCTGACTGTATATTTCGATGGGACTGTCGAAATCAATTTTTTCTAAATCGTCGCTTGTTGTTACCACAATTGATCGGTTTCCGGTTTGTCCGTTGAGCCCGATAACTTCCGGATGCTTTTTTTTTCCGTAAATAACCAACTGCCCGTTGTTTCCGGTTATTTCAGCGTAGCTGTTTTTTACCCGGTTTTGAAGTTTTGACACAACCGGACAAGTGGCATCAATGGTTTTGTTATTGTTGGCTTTCAGTTTCTCGAATGTTGAAGGCGGTTCGCCGTGTGACCTCACCAAAACTGTCTGGTTACTGGTGTTTCCGATGTCGCTTGTTTGTATGGTGTGCATGCCCAGTTCCGACAGCCTGTTTACTTCTTCGTGGTTGTGTACAATGTCGCCAAGGCAATTTATTTTTTCACCTTGTTGAATTAAATTTTCGACCTTGTCGATGGCTCGTTGTACGCCAAAACAAAATCCTGATTTCTTATCTATTTCAATTTGCATTTTTTATTTCTTCTACTTTTTTTAGTAGCCATTCAATCTGCTCCTTGGGTTCTAAGTTACTGTTGTCGAGTACTATGGCGTCGTCGGCTTTTTTTAAAGGGCTTTCTTCACGGGTCGAATCCATATAGTCGCGTTCTTCAATGTTTTTTAAAACTTCGTCAAACGAAACCTCTAGCCCTTTGGCTCTAAGTTCGTCGTAGCGGCGTTGAGCCCGAACCCGGGTCGAAGCTGTGAGAAAAATTTTCAGTTCGGCATCGGGAAACACAACTGTGCCAATGTCGCGACCGTCCATCACAATTCCTTTTTCTTTTCCCATTTGCTGTTGAATTCTAACCATTGCATGCCGTACATCTTTTATTGTAGCTACCGGGCTTACATTATTCGAAACCTCCAGTTCCCTGATTTCGTTTTCAATGTTTTCGCCATTCAAATAGGTGTCGCTATGTTGCGTTTCAGAATTGTATTTAAAACCGATATTTATGTTTTTCAACTCTTCGTTGAGCTTCTTTTTGTCAACTGTTTTGTTGCTGATTAACTTGTTACGAAGGGCGAAAAGTGTTACTGCACGATACATGGCGCCAGTGTCGATGTACTTGTATCCCAAACTTGACGCCAGTTGTTTCGAAATGGTGCTTTTACCCGATGATGAATGTCCGTCAATGGCAATGGTTATTTTTCTTTGTTGCATGATGCTAATTATTTGGGAATAAAAGTCAAATATAAGACAATTTTGTCTTTTTGAAGAGTTTCTTACCGTCGGATTTAGTTTTCAAGTATAAGTTCTACCTGATAAACTCCGAAAGGTTGGTTGTGATTGAAAAAGTATTCGAGGTGCCGCTAAGGTGATAGCTGGCAATGGCATACGAAACTCTGAACTTTGAAACCTTTATGGTGAAACCGCCCGAAAGCCCAACTGCGCCGGGGCGATCGCTTATCGATAATTCGAACCTGCGTTGAAAGTTATAACCTATTCCGATTAAAAAATTATCCGAAGGGATAAACTCTACACCCAATATGGCATGTCTGAGAAACTGCTTGAAAAAATCATCTGAGCTTCCAACTAAAATCTGATTTTCGGTTTTATTGTCGTAATCCCATGTGTTTTTATCGGTTAATTTCCAGTTTGTGAGATTTTGTAGTGTTACGTTAAACCGAAAGGGAGCGTGTGCCAGTTTTTGTGAAAAACCTGCCTGTAAGTCGAAGGGCAGGGGCTCGCGTGAGCCATCTTCATTATTGTAGGTTGTTAATTGCATCCCCATGTTTTTGGCTACAAGCCCGGCATTAAAATTACCCGACGAATCGGCATAAGTTACTCCAATGTCGGATGCGATTCCAAATGAATTATAGTTTTCGTATGCCGAATAAATGGGTTTGAGGTTGGCACCAACGGTGATGTTGTTCCATACATTTCGCGAATAAATAATGTTTAGTGCATAATCGCCGGCACTAAAGCTATTGCCCGAGCGGTTACCATACTCGTCGGCTTCGATAAACGATCCGTAATTAACAAATTGCATGCCCGCGGCAAAAGTGCCAATGTTGTCGAAATGCAGTCCGTATGCTGCGTAACCAATTCTGATGTCGGCAACATAATCGATATAGTTAACTGAAACGCCGTTGTGCATGGCTGGTCTTAAAGTAGCCGGGTTGTAGTAGGTAAAGCCCAACTCGGTTTCGTCAAGCAAGCCAACTTGGTTACCCCCAAGTGCATTAATCCTTGCAGATGCAGACAGATTCAAAAAATCGTAGGTAGATCCGCCTCCAAACTGGCCAAAACCTTTAAATGCAAATAAGATGAATATAAGAATGTATATAAGTCGGTTCATTGTCGATGTTTACCAAATAACGCCAAAGATAATTTTTTATTATAAACGTATAAAACCAAATATTGGCTTTTGTTGATTTCTCATCTGCTTTGTTTTGTTCAGCAGCTCTTAATCAAAATGAATTTTTAACTTTGCATGTCTAATTTCCGATAATAATTCTAAACTCATGAGAAAATTTATTCTGTTATCTTGCATATTAGTTTTTACATGGCAATATACTTTTGCCCAATCGTTAGTTATTAATGAAGCAGAAGGCTGGATTGAATCGGCCTATGTGCAATGGGCACCAGTTGATGAGGCCGAAAGCTATAATGTTTACTATAGCGGCGGCAGTGCAACCAATGTTAAAATCGACGATCAGCTGATCAGGGATTATGGGTCATATTTTCGTGCCGATGTATTGGGATTGAAAGCAGGTAATTACACACTTATGGTTAAGGCTGTAATTGAAGACGAAGAGGTTAACGAAGCTGAAACGGAAGTGATTACCGTTATGCAGCACGATCGTACAGGCTTTGCTTTCTCGAACGAACGAGTGCCCGGTGCATACCAGTTAGACGGAACACATAAGGATAATGCCGTAATTATTTATATTACCGAAAACACAAAAAATACAATATCACTTGAGGTTACTGGCGCTAATACCAACCCTTGTGTGGGCATTCAAACCATACTCGAAGGATTCAAAAAAGGGAAAGATAACCGCCCGTTAATTGTGCGACTGGTTGGCCAGATAACAGATCCTTCGTATCTCGATAAGGGAGATATTGTTATTGAAAATGACAATAATTCAGCCGGATATATTACATTAGAAGGTGTGGGAGACGATGCAACTGCCGATGGTTGGGGGATACGTGTGAAAAATGCTTCGAATATTGAAATCCGCAATATTGGCTTTATGAATTGCGACAGCAACGAAGGCGATGATGTTAGCCTTCAGCAGGACAACGAATATGTTTGGGTGCATCATTGCGATTTCTTTTATGGCAATGCCGGTGGCGATTCCGATCAGGCCAAAGGCGACGGAGCGCTCGATTGCAAACGGTCGGGCTTTGTTACGTTCTCGTACAATCATTTCTGGGATACAGGGAAATCAAATCTCCTGGGTAATGGTATCGAAGATCCGCGTTTTTTAACCTACCATCATAACTGGTACGACCATTCCGATAGTCGTCATCCAAGGGTGAGAAGCCATAGTGTGCATGTATATAACAATTACTACGATGGAATAGCCAAATATGGAGTTGGCGCTACCAATGCTTCGTCGGTTTTTGTTGAAGGCAATTATTTCAGGAATTGTAAATACCCGATTCTGACGTCTATGCAGGGATCCGATGTTTACGATGAAAGCAAACAAGCCAACGATTATTCCGATATGCCAACTTTTTCGAAAGAAGACGGGGGCAGCATTAAAGCTTTTAATAATTACATGATTGGCCATCGCCGGTTTGTGGCCTATGGCGATGAGGCCTACTCCGACCCAACGACGGATTTTGATGCTTATGTTGCCGAAACGCGCAACGAAGAAGTACCTGGAAGTGTGGTTTCGGACAAAGGAGACAACCGTTACAATAATTTCGATACCGACGAAGGTATTATGTATAAATATATACCCGATAGTCCGGAAGAAGCAAAAGATAAAGTGCAAATGTATGCCGGACGAATGAACGGCGGCGATTTTAAATGGGTTTTTGACAATGCGAAGGATGATGCTGATTATGCCGTGAACCCGGCGCTTAAGCAGGCGCTGGTAACTTACAAAACTCAGTTGATTGCTGTTCAGGCCGATGGCGAAGGGAATGATCCAGGCGATGATGACGATCCCGATGAAATCACAGGCAATGTGGTTCACAATTTCACAACCGACGGAATTCAAAGCACATTTTTCGCCATAAGCGGCAACCTTTCCGATTCGAAGGGAACAGTGACCTATGGCGGACAAACACTTACACAGTGCCTGAAAATCGAATCGTCAACCAATGTTGCTTTTACAACCATCGACGAATCGCTGTTAACGTTGGTATTTAACAACGATTTTACGGGAGAGATTAAGATTAACGGAACCAGTTATACCGCTGTTGCAGGCATTGTTTCAGTTGGCCTGTCTGCTGGAACACATGTGTTAAGCAAAGATGATGTAGCCAATTTATTCCTTATAAAAATTGAATATCAATCGAGTACTTCCATGTTGAATTCCAATGTGTGGATAAAAACATTTCCCAATCCGGTGCAGGATATTTTGCATATTGCTTCCTCTGAAAGAATATCAGAAATTAAACTGTATTCTACTGAAGGTGTCGTGGTGAAACATTACACCGGCGATCTCGGTTATATCAACTTTGGCGAGTTGCAACGGGGTGTTTACTTCATTAAAATTTTGGCAGGTGATGCCAGCTTTACCAAAAGAGTTGTGAAATATTAATGCTTCTTATGCCTGTGTATTTTTGAATATAAATTAATGGCTTGCGTAATTATTGTAATACAAACACAGTAAAGCTAATTGTAATTAGCCATGCTGGCAATACTAAGGTGTTATGTTTTACAGTTCTAAATCAACATCGTGAAGCTCAACCCAGGGTAAGCCTTGTTTGGCCACTTCGTCGAGGAAGGGGTCGGGATTGAATTCTTCAACATTGAAAACACCTGCACCAGTCCATATGCCTTTTAGGTACATCATGGCACCAGTCATTGCCGGTACGCCGGTGGTGTAACTTACACCTTGTGCCCCGGTTTCTTTGTAGGCTGCTTCGTGGCTGCAATTGTTGTAAATGTAGTATGTTTTTTCTTTGCCATCTTTTAGTCCTTTAATACGGCATCCAATTGATGTTTCGCCGGTGTAGTTCTCGCCCAGTTCGCCGGGATCGGGCAGTACCGCTTTCAAAAACTTAATGGGCACAATTTCCTTGCCTTCGTAGATAACGGGCTCAATGCCTGCCATGCCAATATTTTGAATAACCCGCAGATGGGTAAGATATTCCTGACCAAACGTCATCCAAAAGCGTGCACGCTTAAGCGTTGGGAAATTTTTCACCAGTGATTCAAGTTCTTCGTGGTAAATCAGGTACGATTCCTTAGGTCCGATATTCGGATATTTTAGCGGTTTGTGTATTTCGTGAGGCTCGGTAAGCTTCCATTCGCCGTTTTCCCAGTACTTTCCTTTTTGGGTAACCTCGCGAATGTTTATCTCGGGATTGAAGTTTGTGGCAAAAGCTTTTCCGTGGTCGCCGGCATTGCAATCAACAATATCGAGATACTGAATTTCGTCGAAATGATGCTTTGCAGCGTAAGCGGTGTAAATGCTTGTAACACCCGGGTCGAAACCGCAACCCAGTATGGCTGTAATGCCGGCTTTTTTAAACTCGTCTTTGTAAGCCCACTGCCATTTATATTCAAATTTAGCCTCGTTTTCGGGTTCGTAGTTTGCCGTGTCGAGGTAAGCTGTTTTGGTTTCGAGGCAGGCATCCATAATGGTCAAATCCTGATACGGTAGTGCTACATTAACAACAATGTCAGGTTTAAAACTGTTTATCAGGCTTACCAGTTCAGGTACTTTGTTGGCATCTACTTGTGCTGTTTTAATGCGGTTGTCGCCAATGGCTTCTGCAATAGCATCGCATTTTGCTTTGGTACGGCTGGCCAGCATAATGTCGGTAAAAACATCGGGGTTGGCTGCCATTTTATGAGCTACTACGGTTCCTACACCGCCAGCTCCAATTATTAATACTCGTCCCACTATATCTTGTATTTTAAAGGTTAACAAAAAATAAATTCAAAAATCGGTATAATTCGTATCACAAGAAATGACAATATCCATTATTTTGATTTAAAATCAAAATGACGAGCAGTACTTTAACTTAGAAACTCGTATGTTTGAATTTTGTTTTTGGAAGACGTAAAAACATCCCTAAGGATAAAACTTAAACAGAGTTTCTTATTACGAGAGCTTATTTTTATAGTCCTCAAAAGTGAATTCGCGCAGTAGTTTAAAGCCTGTAGTGTCGTTCCATGTACCGATTGCTGGATGCTGAACACCATTAAAAAAGGTTGTTTTCACCATGGTGTAATGAATCATATCTTCAAAAATAATTTGGTCGCCAACTTCGAGTTCTTTATCAAACGACCAAAACCCTACGTAGTCGCCCGACAAGCATGAGTTTCCACCCATACGGTAGGTGGGTTTGCCCGGAACAGGCTCGAAATAACTGTCGGTAATTCTTGGCTTGTAGGGCATTTCGAGGCAGTCGGGCATGTGTGCAGCAAACGATACATCGAGCATAGCTGTTTTTATGCCTTTATTTTCAACAATATCGTTGATGGTCGAAATCAGGTAGCCGGTTTCCCAAGCAAAGGCGCTGCCCGGTTCCAGAATAACCTTAAGACCAGTTCGTTGCCTGAAACCGGTAAGTACCGAAATCAGATGTTCAACGTCGTAATCTTTATGAGTCATAAGGTGACCGCCACCCATGTTTATCCATTTTATCCGGCTGAAGTACTTTCCGAATTTTAGCTCAAAAGCCTGAAGTGTTTTTTCAAGGTCGAACGATTTCGATTCGCATAAAGTATGAAAATGAAGTCCTTCAATTTCGGCAGGTAGCAGATCGGGCAGTTGTTCAGCTGTTACTCCCAGTCGAGACCCGGGGGCGCATGGGTTGTATAGTTCTGTTTCAACCTCAGAATATTCGGGGTTAACCCGTAGCCCAACTGAAATGTTTTTTGCCGACTGCTTAATCATTGGCAAAAAACGCTCAAACTGGGTAAGTGAGTTAAAGGTAATATGGCTCGAGTTTTTGATAATAGCCGGGAAATCATTTTGCGTATAAACCGGTGCATAAGTATGTGCCGGCGCACCAAAAAAATCGTTGGCCAGTCGTGCTTCATTGAGCGAACTGGCTGTGGTTGAGCCTATATATTTTTTTACCAGAGGAAATGCACCCCACATGGCAAAACCTTTAAAAGCCAAAATGATTTCGACTCCGGCACGTTGTTTAACCGAAGCAATAAGTTTCAGGTTTTTCTCAAGCAACTGCTCGTCGAGTACAAAACATGGCGAAGGTACTTTAGAGAAATCGATGGCCATAATTACTGCTCGTCCATTACAAGGCTGATTTTCTTATATGTTTCGTCGCTTACCGGACATAGCGGAAGCCGTAAAACATTCTCTATGAGCCCTTTTTGGTTCAGTGCGGCCTTAACACCTGCGGGGTTTCCTTCGATAAACAGAAGTTCAATGAGGTCGGCAAAATCATCTTGTAACGACTTTGCAGCTGCCGCATTTTCAATGCTTTTATTTGTTAACTCAACCGTACGTTTTGGAAATGCGTTTGCCAGTACCGAAATAACCCCATTGCCACCAAGTGATGCGATCTCGTTAATCAAACCATCTTCACCACTGAGTACCAGAAATCCTTTAGGCGCATTTTTGATAATGGTTTTTACCTGTTCAATATCGCCTGATGCTTCTTTAATTCCGATAAACTTATCAGAGGCTTTGGCAAGTCTGATTGTCGTTTCAGCGTCCATGTTTACGCCTGTACGTCCGGGAACGTTGTATAAAATAAGGGGCACCGGACAAACTTCGGCAATGGCCATAAAGTGTCGGTACAGCCCTTCCTGGTTGGGCTTGTTGTAATATGGCACAACCGATAAGATGGCATTTACATCTTCAAAATTGGCTTTTTTGATATGTTCGATTACCTCGGCAGTATTGTTGCCACCAAAACCCACCACAAGTGGTAGTCGTTTGTTATTTACTTTTTTAATATATCGGTAAACCTCGTGGCGTTCTTCGTGCGATAACGTGGCTGTTTCAGCCGTAGTTCCAAGCGCAACTAAAAAATCGACTCCACCATTGATAACGTATTCCAGAACTTTTTCAAGTGCATCATAGTCAACACTTAAATCTTTTTTGAAGGGAGTTACTAATGCGGGTCCGGTTCCTTTTAGAATGTTTTCCATAAATCAATGTTCATTTGTATTTATATTGGCCTTAAAATAATATTATTAAATCGAATCCCCAATATTTAACGAAACTGGGGATTATTGATTCAGATTATTTAATGTTCGTTCAATCTCGTTTATAAAGCTATTTGAATTTTCAAAATTATGCTTGATAATCAGGTCGTAAACCCGGCTTTCGGGGTTTGTGCCGGTTTTAAAACCGGCAACCGATCGCGCACAAATATACTCTATTGCTTGATTTGTTCCATCGGTCAGATCAATCAAAATGTCGAATGTTTCGTCAATAAATGGTATTATCCATTTTTTGGTGGGCAGCCCCAATAAATTTCGATCCGACTTATAAACAGCCATATCGCTGTTTTGTTTGGGGCGTCTGGTATTGTGGATTTTCAATACAGAATGTTTTGCATTTTTGATAAATGGTATCGACAGGCTGGTTTCGTTATTATTGGCATCACATATTATCCCGATAGTTTTAACCTTGGTGGCTGAAGGGAAATGCACCTTTCGTTTGTTGTTTTTCAGTGCTTTGTGAATAAACATTGCCCTTGTTCTGTATTTTAAGTTTTTCTTTTTCACTTAACAAAAATACAAAAATGAGAAGGATATACTGATGTGAATGGTGTTTATGTTACAAAAAAAGGTGTCCTTTTATTTGGGACACCCTTTTCGGATTGTAGAAATCTGAAATTTTTATTGACTTTAATGCTGAGTCAAATGTTATTCTGGTGAAATTGCTTCAACAGGACAAACTTCAACACATGAACCGCAGTCAGTACATAGTTCAGGGTCAATTGTATAGATATCACCTTCAGCGATTGCCTCTACAGGGCATTCATCGATACAAGTACCACATGCGGTACATTCGTCAGAAATTACATAAGCCATAATATTAACTCTTTAAATTTATACCAATAATTTATGAGCAAAAGTAGCAACTTATTTCAAAAATCAAAGGTATATTTAAGCCAGAATTATTAGAGTAGATGCACTTAACAAAAAATAAACTTTTCATTTTGTTTAATTATAAAAAAACGAATTGTAAATGATTGATAATTTTTGGATTGCAGCACTTTTGACTTTATTTGCCGGGCTTTCAACGGGAATTGGAAGTGCCCTCGCTTTCTTTACGAACAGAACAAATACCAAGCTCCTTTCATACATTTTAGGCTTTTCTGCCGGAGTGATGATCTATGTTTCTTTCGTCGAAATTTTCCCTTCGGCACTGGATGAACTTGTCTTAAGCTTCAGTGAAAAACGTTCGTTGTTTTACACCATTGCTTCTTTTTTTGCCGGAATGTTGATTATTGCACTTATCGATAAATTTATTCCGTCGATGGAAAACCCCCATGAGGTACGACCGGTTGAGGATATGCACGATACCCGCAAAGAGGAAAAATTTAACCGTCTGTACCGTATGGGTATAATGACAGCAATTGCACTTGCTATTCACAACTTTCCCGAAGGAATTGCCACTTTTATGTCGGCTCTGAACGACCCCAAGGTTGGGGTTGCCATTGCGTTAGCCATTGCCATTCACAATATTCCTGAAGGAATTGCCATTTCGGTACCTATTTATTATGCTACCGGAAGCAGAAGAAAAGCATTCTTGCTTTCTTTTTCATCGGGACTGGCTGAGCCTGTTGGTGGTTTACTGGCTTATCTTTTTATTATGCCGTTTTTAACTACGGCAACTTCGGGCATTTTCACCGGAATTATTTTAGCTGCTGTGGCAGGTATTATGGTGTTTATCTCGCTCGATGAGCTGCTGCCCACTGCTGAAGAGTATGGCGAACATCACCTTTCGATTTATGGTGTGGTAAGCGGAATGTTGGTTATGGCATTGAGCTTGTTTGTGTTGGCCTGATATTGTAAAGCACCAAAAATTAACATATTTTTATATGGAATACCAGAAGCCGGTAAAGGTATATAGTGCTATTGTACTTTCGATGATGTTTTTTGCCATTTCGTTTGTTTGGTTCAAGCAGGCGAATGTGTCGTACGGGCCTTTAACCATTGTGTTGTCGCGACTGGTAATTTCGACCTTTATCATTTTTATATATACCAAAGTTGCCCGCAAATTGGTTATTCCCAATAAAAAAGATTTTAAATACCTGTTGTTGCTGACTTTTTTTGAGCCTTTTCTGTATTTTATGGGCGAAAGCTTTGGCTTGCAGTACCTTTCGTCAACAGTTGCATCGGTGATTATTGCCACAGTGCCACTGGTAGCACCGGTTGCCGCTTTCTTGTTTTATAAAGAAAAGATTACGGTTAAGAACCTGCTGGGCATAATCGTTTCATTCTTTGGAGTTACGCTTGTAATTGTTGAATTTGGTGCTGGGTTAACTGCTTCGCCGTTGGGTGTAATGTTGCAGTTTGGTGCTGTAATTGCAGCGGTTGGTTATACGGTTGTTTTGCAGAATATATCGGATCGGATGAATACTATTTCCATCATTCTTTTTCAGAATATTATTGGTTCGGTTTATTTTTTTCCTTTCTGGCTGGCTTTCGAAAAGAACAGGTTTATGAATACGCCTCTCGACTGGGATGCCATTCTGGCGATTGTTTATCTGGCTATTTTTGCTTCAACTTTTGCTTTTATATTTTTAACCTACAGTGTACGTTACCTCGGAATTACCAAAGCAAACATGTTTACAAATATAATCCCGGTATTTACTGCCCTGTTTAGTTGGTTTATTCTGGATGAGCTGCCCGGCTTTCAGAAGGGGATTGGCATTGCACTGGTGATTGGGGGGTTGTTTGTTGCTCAGTTGAGTCTGAAAAAGCGTTTCAGGAAGCATCAGCCGGTGCCGCGAACCTAATTTTACATAAAATTCAAATAAATATTTTGAAGACAATTGAATACAAAACGCCGCAAGAGTTAAGGGGGGTGGTTAAGCATAATTCAAAAAGCATTAACGCCTTTTTGCAGAAAGTAAAGAAAAAGAAACCTAAAAATCTCGACAATCTTTTTCATGTGTTACACGAAGAAGCTTTCGAACAGTTCGATTGTCTGGAGTGTGCCAATTGTTGTAGTTCTATCAGCCCTATTGTTACCGAGAAAGACATCGACCGTTTGGCAAAGCATTTCAGGCGAAAAGCGACCGATTTAATCGAAGAATATTTTTACATGGATGATGAGGGTGATTTTGTATTCAAACAAACACCTTGTCCGTTTTTAATGCCCGATAATTATTGCATGGTTTATGAAAACCGCCCCAAAGCCTGCCGCGAATATCCACATACCGACCGACGTAAGATGATACAAATTATGAATTTGACCATTAAGAATTGTGAAGTTTGCCCGGTGGTTTATGCTATTGTTGATGATCTTATTGCGAACGATTATTTGTAGGATGTTATTATGCCCAGGTTTATCAAAACCTGTTTCCTGTAGTTTGTCTGTTCTCGGGAAAATAAGTTGTTTCAACGGAATTGGTCTTGTTGTTTATCGCTGAAATTTTATCTTCGTTGGTGACTGCTTTTCATCTTTTGTTTAAGGATGTGTTTGTAGATTTACACCAGAATATCTTTCCTGCTAAAGTGTTAATTTGTTGATTTTGTTTTTGTTGTAGGTTTCGGTTTTGCTCCAGCCAGGGCAGTAACAACTACAAAAGTCAGTAGCGAAGCAGACACGCCAAACACATTGGCGTCTAGTCCAAATGGCAATGCTGTACCAAGAATGATAAGCGTTAATGTCGTTCCGCCGCCAACAACCATCGAGGCGATTGCAGCTGAACTGTTTAGTTTTTTCATGAACAATGCAGCAAGCACCGGAATAAATAGTCCCGAAACCATAAAGGCGTACGACAACAGCATTAGCTCAAGTACATTGGGGATTTTTAAGGCAATAATTACGGCAATAGCTCCAACAATAAATGTAAACAATTGCGAAATTTTTATGGCTTTGGGATTGTTCGGATTGATTTTGAAAATGTCGGTCTGGAAATTGCCGCTCGAAGCCATTAAACAGCTATCGGAGGTTGACATGATGGCTGAGAAATATACCGATAGAATGACCCCGGTTAGGCCTACGGGTAAAATGGTTTTCAGCAACATTGGAACTCCAATTTCAGGGTCGAAAGCGCTGATGTCGGGGTAAGCCGGAAAGTATCCTTCGATAAAGGCCAGTCGGGCATAGAGCCCAAGTATAACTCCCGAAAAAGCCATCACCGGGTATTCAAATAATCCGGCAATAAACCACGCTTTTTTAGCGGTTTTTTCATCGCGCGAGGCGTAAATACGCTGGTATAGCGTCATTCCGATAAACCAAATAGGAATAATGGTAATGCCCCAGTTGAGCAATTGCTGCCATGTTACATTCGTGAGTGAGAAAAAATGATCGGGGAGAATGTCTCTTGAAGCTTCAAGGCCACCAAATTCAGCATAGCTGAAAGGAATTCCGATAAATATCAGTCCTGCTAACAATACAATCCATTGAATGGTGTCGGTATAAATTACGGCTTTTATTCCGCCCGCAAAGGTGTAAACCACGGCTACCACACCCATTACCATCAAGGCAATGGTAAGGCTTAAATCGGGTACAACGGTCGATGCAAGTTTGGCGCCGGCCAAAAGTTGCGAACTGGTAAACCCGAGGTAGCCAACAGCCGACACAATGCCGGCAATAAAACTCACCCTTTTATTGTATTTTATTTCGAGAAACTGTGGAAAACTCAGCAGGTTGTGCGATTTCGAGTACCGGGAAATAACCGGTACCAAAACCACGCCGGTCAGCCAGGCGCCTACCAGCCCGGTAAACAAAAGCCACGACCCAGATAGCCCCATCACAAAGCCTAATCCGCCCAACCCAATTGAAAATCCTCCACCCACATCGGTAGCCACTACCGACAGACCAATGTGCCAGTGATTCATATTGCGGCTGCCCACAAAGTAATCGTCAACGGTTTTGTTACGCCGCATAAAGTAAAAGCCAAACATAAGCATTGCTGCCATGTAAAGAACGAAAATAAAGTAGTCGATAAAATGCATGGTGAATTATTTGCGCGGTTTTTTTAAGTGTTGGTTCTTTTTTTAGATGTATTTATAAAGAATGTTCATGCTTTCAATTCCACCGGATATATTGGTGTTGTTTATTAGTGTACCCGAGTAACTGTAACCGGCGCCCAAAAAAGTTTTGTTCATCGGAATTGATTTTAGTCGTGCAATGGTGTACAGTGTTTTCATGCCTTGCGTTTTCATGTGTTCTTCCATTTCGTGAAGCAACAGCTTAGAAAGCCCCAGACCACGTGCCGAATCGAGCACCGCAAAGTCGGTCATCTCGGCATTCTGGCTTTTAACATCCATCTCCGACGACGATACACTTTGTAGTGTTCCGTCGATAAATACTCCGAAATAAACAACCTCGTTGTTCATCGTTTCTTTTATGTATTCAGGATCGTGAATCGGGAAAGGATACGTGGCAAATACTTGTTTAAAAACTGCTACAATATCTTCTGCATGGCTTTTATCCAGTTTGCGAATATCGTAGTTGTGCTCGTAATTACCTTCTCCTGTGAATTCGTATGCATCCAGAACTTTGTTGAATTTCTTTAAGGGTTTAGGGTCATAAACAGCACGCTCCATGTCCAAAAAGCGCGAAACAAAGCTGCAATCTTCCTTTCCGTTATAAAATTTTGGAATGCCGGCTTCCAGTTTATAGCCGTTTTCAAGGAACAGGGGGAGTACCTTTTTTGGTATTTTCCCAGTAATTTTTGAATATCCGTGTTTGATGGCTTTTTGAGTTAGTTTATCAACCAGTAAGTTATCGCCGTCAATCGGAAATTTCATAATATACAATCGGTCGGAATATTTTCCGTGATGTATGGTTGCATTGTCAATCTTTTCAATTTTATCCATTATCTTCATCACTCCTCCTTTCGTAACGTTCATTTCCTTCCGGAATCAGCGAAATCGAATCGTCGTAATCCGACAATAATTTTTCGATTCCGGTAGCTGCGTATTCTTTCGAAGGTTGCATCTTAAGGTCAAGGTCGCAGTTCTTGCAATCTCGATCGCATGCTCTGGCCTCGTATGAGTCGGGTTCCTGGTAGGTAGTAATAACGCCCTCGTAATTCCTGAGAATAACCTTGTTGGTTGACCACGAGATGATGTAATTCGGCATAACAGGAATTTTCCCACCACCACCGGGTGCATCAATAACATATGTTGGTACGGCAAAACCACTGGTATGTCCAATAAGACTTTCCATAATTTCGATACCCTTTCCAACAGGTGTGCGGAAATGTGCCAATCCTTCCGAAAGGTCGCATTGATAGAGATAGTAAGGACGTACGCGGTTTTTAACCAGGTCGTGTACCAGTTTTTTCATAATACGCGGACAGTCGTTTACATCGGCCAGTAGTACCGACTGGTTTCCTAGCGGGATACCTGCATTGGCAAGCATTGCCAGTGCCTCGCTTGCCGAATCAGTTACTTCGCGCGGGTGGTTAAAGTGAGTATTAATCCAAATTGGATGGTATTTCTTTAAAATCTCCAGCAAGCTGTCGGTAATACGGTATGGTAATACAACCGGCATTCTGGTTCCTATACGAATTACTTCTACGTGTTCAATCTGAGAAATCTCCGAAAGCAGCCAGTCGAGCATTGAGTCCGAAAGCATAAACGGGTCGCCGCCTGAAAGAAGTACGTCGCGTACTTGCGGTGTGTTTTTTATATATTCAATACCCTTTTCGAGCTGTGCCTTCGAAGGTACAAAATCCACGTCGCCTACTTTGCGCTTGCGGGTACAGTGCCTGCAATACATCGAGCAAATATTGCTGACATGGAACAATACTCTGTCGGGATAACGGTGAGTAATACCTTCAACCGGACTGTCTTTGTCTTCGGCTAAGGGGTCGCTATGCTCTGAACTGTTGGTGATTAATTCGCGCTGGTCGGCAAACGATTGCTTGAAAACAGGATCGTTCTCGTAGTTGTCAACGTCAATTAGTGATATGTAATAGGGGGTAACTGATAGAGGGAATATTTCAAGTGTTTCTTCTAATTTTTTTCGATAGTCTGCCGGAAATTTTATTCCGCTAACCAACTCGAATTTATCAATTGATTTAACGGAGTGCTTTAATTGCCATTTCCAGTCTTTCCAATTTTTAAGTGTTGTGTCTTCATTAATTCTGTGAGCAAGATTTTGTTGCTTTTCATTAAATATCTGCATTTTTTTCAAATATTAGTTTCTATACGAACAAAAATATAAAAATATCGTCTTTAAAAAGAATTTGAGTGCAAGCAAATTTATTTGTTAAACCTTGCTTAACGTTGCATTTTTCAAATAAACAGTAAATTACGATTGCCTTATCTTATATTTCGTCTGTAATTAGAGGCGAAGCATCCATGTCCGATATCTGAAGTATATTGACCAGTTGTTCAAGTACAGTTTCAATATTTATTAATTCTTTCTGGTCATAATTGTTGAGTTTTTTACTCAGACGGTCGTGCAGAAGTGGTGGAATATTATTCAACATACTTTCGCCTATTGTAGTGAGTATGAGATTGGTTACGCGTTTGTCGCCCGATTTGGGAAGCCTGGCAATTAGCCCTTTCCTTTCAAGCCGTTGGATTATACCGCTTACAGTGCTAGGATTGAGATTTAGAAACTCTTTAATTTCGCTTTGTGTGGCCTGAAAGTTTTGGGCATGGTACAGGTAATTCAAACATAAAATCTGGGGTATGCTTACTCCGTAATCTTTTTGTATGCGTTTTGATTCAAGGTTTATTGAACGTACTATTTTGCGTATGTTTATAATAATATCAGTAGAATCCATCGTGCTTTGAAAATGATTTTTGATATGCAAAGTTAGCAATTTGTTGCTATTTGCTTTTTTCATACATTTGTTGAGATTGAAATTAAAGTTTTAAATGGTTTGAAAACAGGCAATAAACATATCATTTGCTGGCGTATCTTCGGGTTCGCCGTGCTAGTGCTCAGTATGGTAGCCTTAAATCGCTATGCCGGTAAGGGGAGCAACGATAGAGGGGGTACTCCTGCTGCTGAAATTGCCATCGGCCTAAATACTAATGGTGTAACACCTTTAGCTATTCAGATACCTCGTACCAGTGAAGGTGCATTGCCTATAAAAATGGTTTCAAATCCGTATTCCAACTTTATGGTATTGTCGCAAACTGATTTTGACTTAAAAATCAATTATCTGTACCGACATTTTAAAAATAAATATACCAACAATATTTATCGTTTGCAGTTATTTTATATTCTTGCACGCGAAAGTGCGTTGAAAAATAAAGATATACGCTGAAAATGATTCTTTTTACTGACGAATTGGAAATATTATTTATTAACCAATTTTTTTTTAAGCTTTTTACTGAATAAAATGAGATTGTTGGCAAGCGAAACCGGCAATCTCATTTTTATTTTTAATAAACTCCGCCTCTGGCGTCGCGAAAAAAACTTAACCACGATGAACACAAAGGAAACACGAAGGGAAACATAAGTTTATTCAGAAAAATTTCGTCGAGCCTAACCAGTCAGGCTTTCCAGCGTTTAAGCGAAAAAGTATTGGCCAATATTGAGTTTTACCTAAAACAAAAATCCAACTACCAGTAAAACCGATAGTTGGATTATATAGAGGGTGATAGATGGGAATTGAACCCACGACCCCTGGAACCACAATCCAGTGCTCTAACCAACTGAGCTACAATCACCATTTTGCGCTGTTTTTCTAACGCGGTGCAAATATACTATATTATTTTATTCACACTAAAAAAATGTAAAAAAAATCAACGTTTTGTTGGTTGACAATTCAGGTTTACCCTTGAGTTGAAGTTTTTGTGAAAAAGAATAATGTAGCGGGTTAAAAATTATGTTTTTCTAAAGGATTTTGTAATTTTATAGAATTATTAAAACAGAATATTCAATCAACCTAATAACAAATGCTTTATGGTAAACTTAAAGAAAATCAGCTTAATGCTCATAGTTGCAGTACTATCTGTAACATTCTTTTCATGCAAAAATACCAGTAAAAAAACCGACTCGGCTGTTGAAGACGAAGTGATTTCAGACGATGTAGAAGAGTATGTTTATCCATTAATTTCGAGCTTTGACATTACTAAAATGCTTAACGAAATTGAAGCAAGCTATATTGTAGGCATTACCTTCGACCCGACTGCTGTCGAACAAAATTTTACCGATCAGGATAAAGCTTTGGCACTGGGCGTATATTCAGCCGACCTGGCTTATGCAACTACCTATAATCAAAAAAACGAAATTCAGAAGTATATGAAGGCTGTTGAATATCTGCTGACAGAGCTTGATATGACTGCAGCTGTTAGCCGTGATGTGGCACAGCAGATTGAAGCCAATCTTGATAACAACGATGCTTTGGTCGATATAATTACACAGGTTTCGCAAGACACATACTCGTATCTGAATAAGCAGGGGCGTACCGAGCTTTCGTACCTTATACTTGCCGGTTCGGTATTCGAAGGCTTATACCTAACAACCCACATCTCCGAGAACAGTTTCAATAATCCTAAAATTGTTCAGACTATTCTTTATCAGAAAAATCCTTTAATGAAACTTGAGGAAATGCTTGACAAGTATAAGGATTCGGAGATGAGCCGTATGGTTTACAACAATATTAAAAAAATTAATGCCATTTATGCGCTCGAAGAAGGAACAACCTCGATGACAGAAGAGCAAATTGAGGCATTAATCCGTTTGCTTGAAAAAATTCGTGAGTAACAACAATAGTTGGGTTTAACAATATGTGCAAACGAGTTTCGGTTTGGAGGTTTTTACCAAATAGAAACTCGTTTGTTTTAACTGCTTATGCGCTATGTACGAAGGCATTATTGAAACGCTGATTAAGTTTTTTGCCATTATCACCGATTATAGTAAACAGTCGGCCATCGACGAAGCCAGGACGCTGGTTGAATCGTACCTGAAGGAAAACTTCAGTAAAGAAATGGTCGAAAAATATCTCGAATTGTATGATGGCAATGTTCAGTATTATCACATTGAACACCGGGAAATATTATACGATGATGCAGGAGAAGGTGATAAATTTATTAATCACAAACATCTGAATAAAATTTGCACCGGTATCGTGGAGTTGTTTACACTCGAATCGAGGTATATGATCGTGGTTCAACTTCTTAATTTTATTTACAAACCGGACGGAGTGGGTGGACACGAACTGAGAATTGTTGACGTGGTAGCTCGTGGGTTAAAAGTAGAAGAAGATGAATACGATGACTTTAAAAGGTTCTATTTATATTCTATTGCACGTGTAAAGTATAAAGAAAACTTGTTTGTTGTTAATGGAAATGAACAATACCACGATTCCGAAATTAAACACTTGTATCGCGAAAATCAGCGTGTTGAGCTCGAATTGATCCTGGTGAAAAGCATTAATGCCTTGTTTTTCAAATACTGGGGGCCACGGAATATGTATCTCAACGGTCATCGCTTGTCGCAGGATCGGCTTTATTTTTTTCCGCCGGGCGGAATCGTTCGCACTTCGCGCATTATCCCTATTTATTACAGCAGCATCATGTCGAGATTTATTCGGCAGCAGGGGCAGTCAATTATTGTATATAATGCCGAAAATATTGAATATAAATTCAGCCGTAAGGTTTATGGATTGCACCCGTTTAGCTTTCAGGAACGCTCTGGCGATCTGGTGGGTATTCTGGGCGGAAGTGGCGTAGGTAAAACAACCTTGCTTAATGTTCTCAACGGAAAGTTCAAGCCCCGGCGTGGTAAAATAACCATTAATGGCTATGATTTACACGATCCCGCGAACAAAGAACAACTGAAGGGATTAATTGGTTATGTGCCACAGGATGATTTGCTTATTGAGGAGTTAACTGTATATCAGAATCTTGCATTTAATGCCCGTTTTTGCTTTGATAATCTGAGTGATGACCAAATCGAAAACATCATCGAACAAACGTTAATCGATTTCGATTTGGTTGAAGCTCGTGATCTCATTGTGGGTAGCCCCCTGAAAAAAATATTGAGTGGCGGACAGCGTAAGCGCCTGAATATAGCGTTGGAGCTTATGCGCGAACCTTCAATTCTTTTTGCCGATGAACCCACCTCGGGCTTGTCATCGTCCGATTCAGAAAAGGTAATGTTTCTGTTAAAACGCCAGTGTTTGAAAGGAAAACTGGTGATTGCAAACATTCATCAGCCATCGAGCGATATTTATAAGTTGTTCGACCGTATGATTGTGATGGATAAAGGTGGGCGAGTGGTGTTTTTCGGTAATCCAATGGAAGCAGTCACTTACTTCAAAAACGAGGCCAATTATGTTAATCCCGACGAAAGTGAGTGCATGGCCTGCGGAAATGTCAAAACCGAGCAACCCCTGCGTATAATAGAAGAACGCATGGTCGATCCTTTCGGGCGTAGCATTCGTAACCGGAAAATATCACCCGAAGATTGGTTTAGCCGATACAAAGAAAAAGTAGAACCACGCGTAGTCGATTTTATGAAGCAAAACCCGGTTGAGAGCAAAACTTTTCCCGAAATATTCTTCAAAATTCCCGGGTGGGCGAAACAACTTAAGCTTTATTTTAGTCGCGACTATATCACCAAAAAATCAAATCGGCAGTATTTGTCTATTGCTTTACTCGAGGCGCCGCTGCTGGCGCTGATACTGGGTTTCTTTTCGAAATATACCCCCGCAGGCGAATACATCTTTGCCAACAACGATAATATACCGGCCTTTTTATTTATGAGTGTGGTGGTGGCAATGTTTGTAGGGCTAAGCATAAGTGCCGAAGAAATTTTTAAAGATCGGCGTATTCTTAAACGCGAAGAATTTCTTAACCTGAGCCGTGGTGCTTATTTCTCATCGAAAATACTAATGCTTTTCTCCATTTCGGCCATACAGGTGCTTCTTTTTGTTCTCATCGGATATTACATGCTCGAATTTAAGGGCTTGTTGTTCTCCAATTGGGCAATATTGTTTACTACTGCATGTTTTGCAAATATACTGGGGCTGAATCTTTCGTCAGGTCTTAATTCGGCCGTGGCCATTTACATACTTATTCCCTTAATACTTGTTCCACAGCTTTTATTGAGTGGTGTTATTGTCGATTTTAATAAAATGCACCCTTCAATGAGCAGTTATTCGCGTACGCCAATTATCGGCGATTTAATGACTTCGCGCTGGTCGTACGAAGCTCTTGCAGTGAACGAGTTTGCCAATAATAAATACCGCAGGCAATTTTTCGACCTCGAACAAGAGAAAAACAACTATGGTTTCGATGCTTATTACTGGATACCCGAAGTTGAAAAATATCTGAACGCATACGAAAATGCCCAAAACGATAGCGACAGGGTCGAATTTGCACCTGTGCTTTCCAATTCGATAACAAAAATTACGCACGACCTGGGGGTTGCAAACGATTCGGTAAGTGAGATGATTACCCGTTTGGAAAGCGGAAAAGCAATTGATAATTACCGGCGTTATATTGAAAAAGGCCGCTCATTCTATATTGATCAGCACCGCGAAACATCGCTTGACCTGGACAACATACACGCTGAAATGCTTGGTGAGTTTGATGGAGATGCCGAACGCATGTTGCAATACCGCAAACGCTTCGTTAACAAAAACCTTGAACGTGTATTACGTGATAAATATTCAATGCAAAAAGTTTATGTGGCCGATAATCGTATTTTACAGGGCGACGAGCCTGTCTATCGTGCGCCGGCCTATAGAAATGGAAGTGCTCATTTTTATGCATCCTACAAACAAATCGGAAATATCAAAATAGAAACCGTGTGGTACAATATTATGGTAATTTGGTTGCTTACCGGGGTGCTTATGGTTACCCTTTATTTCGATGTGCTGCGTAAGTCGTTGGCATACATCGAAAACTGGCGTTTGCTGCAATTGGCTAAGTTGCGCGATAAAATATTTTATAATCCTACTGCCTTTAGCAAAAAGAAACATTAATATTGTAGCATAAAATTGAATATGATGGATCGTTATCAATGCAAAAATTGTGGGTGGGAAGGAACTGAAGATGCCCTCGACTACGATGAAGTGGAAACGTGTGCCGGAAACGATAAAATTGAAGTATGCCCAAAATGTGGAAGTATGAATATTGTGAAGGTGAGTGTTGAGCATTGAGCACTGAGACCGTGAGACTGTGAGAGGGTGAGTAATGAGATATTGAAAGATCTTTGCGTTTTAGCGGTAAAAACAATGGAAAGCAATTGAATAAACTCTGCGTTCTCTGTGGTAAAACAACCTGAAACCTGTAACCTGAAACCTGAAACTTGAAACCTGAAACTTGAAACCTGAAACCTGTAACTTGAAACCTGTAACTTGAAACCATAACACATGATTTCGTTTAAAAAAATATTCATTCTACTCCTTATTCTGCAAACGGGAGGGGCAATGGCCAAAAGCATTGATATTTCGCCTGGCGAGCTAAAGTGTCCTCCGCGAATTATACGTACTTGTTGTGCTTTCGGTTACGATATTAAATACTGGGGTGTTCCTTTTATAAGTAACAGCGAGATAATAGCAGTTGATAAACTTGGACAACACCAATATCTGGGTGGAAAAAACGAAGGTAACGGTATTATTTATACCCTTCGCGGTGGTTTTATCGATGTGGGTCATATGCGCGATCAGGCCGACTGGACTGTGTTTTTGTATGAAAAAATAAAAGATGCTCGTGGTGGTAAAGAAACCCTCAAACTGGGCTATGAAGCCGGTGTTAAAAAGTTACTTCTTAATATTCCCGATAGCCTATCCGACGACGATATACTGCGTCTTGCCGGATACATCACCTATCACTTATCGTTGTGGCACGAGATTGCTACCTGGTACGGCGCTTCGACAGTTCCTTTACTGCCCGAGCGCTATTCGGCATTTTCGGTCGAAGACGACTTTTCGAACCGTTTGGGTGTTGAGCTTGGAGCCAGGGCGGTAAAGAGCAGTCTGCCTTTCGGCGAAGCCATGGAACTTGAAATACGAGCCATGCTTGATACCCTACAGGCCGTGGAGACTGAACAGGAAACCATTGCAGCAATGGAGAGTGTGCATAACTCGTGGTGGACTCGCGAGAAGAAACTGCCCAGTGCAAAGGTATTATTGCAATATAGTGTGCCCGATTATGGTATTGTAAGGCCTATGTTGGTGCCAATGTATAATTTCGAGAAGCCTTACGAAATTGAGCTTGCTTTTAAAACAAGCCGTAAGGTGTGCCTCGACGAGTATTTTTCGTTGCGAATGCGGTTGAATGGTAAAGTACCATGGCGCAAAATCTTTCCTACACGCAAACGCCGAATTATTACCCAGGCCGATTTTATAGTCCTTCTCGAGGCCGTAAAAAAGGACATACAGAATAACAATTAATACATTGTTAAGTACTTTATTAATAAAAACTCTAAATACATACCTTAAATTTTAAATTTTTTTAATAAAATTGCACAATACTCACAAAAAAGAATATTTTTGTTGTAGAACCTAACCAAAGCGAAAGAATATGAAACCATTGAAATCTGGTGTAGCACTCTCAAAATGGTTATTAAGGATTACCCTGGTTATTTATTTAATTGCTTTTTATCATGGCACGTTGGCATATCTCGATTTTCTGGATGTGTCGTTTGTTTTTGCATTAATATACATTATTGCAGCTGTGGCTCTTTTGATTGGTGGTTTTAGGAAAAAAGACAATATAACTGTTTACAGTGCGTTATTGCTTTTACTAGCAGTAGCGTTTAATATATACCTTGATGTGGCCGACGGGATTTATGGTGTAATAACACACCTTCTCCCACTGTCCATCGCCTTTTTCTTTCTTACTAACGGGAACAAATAGGGTAGGGGTAGCAACAACTAAATTGAATAAAACTATTTAAACGATAAATATGTTTTTAAAGCGATTAAGCATTGCATTGTGCTCAACAATGTGTTTCGGCACCCTGTTGATTGGAGCCAACCCTGAAAGCCCCGGCAATGCAAACCCGGTTGAGGAAGAGAATAGTTGGATGGCACCAGAGGCTTTGGGTGCTTTCGTTACACCTAATGATATTTCTTGCTATGATGAGGGGGATGGAAGTATTGATGTTACTATTACCTTGGGAAGTGCTCCGTTTTACTACGAATTAAGGTATGCATCTACTAATAATTTAGTTCCAGGTAAAAGTAATAATGTAATTACGACTGATTTCACAATAAATGGATTAGCAGCTGGATCGTATAAAGTTTACATTGAAGATAGTTCAGGAGGTGATCCCTGGACATCAAATCCTCAAGTTATTGAAGAACCCTCTGAAGTCATTGTCGATTTAATCAATTTTGAACCAATTGAGTGTAATGGTAATTTTGGTCGAATGGATTTTGCTGCAACAAGTGATGTTGGGGGTTTTACTTATTATGCAATGAATTCACCATTAAACTCTAGTTATGATAATACTGACGGTGAATTTGAAGGTTTACCAGCAGGTAATTATACCGTTTGGGCGACAGATGCTAATAACTGCACCAGTTATTATGTAGGTGATGATGCTTTGAAATTTACTGAACCATCCAATCTAAACAATATAAATGTGATTCCCGGTCAGATTACATGTTTTGATGAAACAGGTAGTGCTACTGTGACCGGTTTACCCGACAATACCGGGGTTGATGCTTATAATATTGAATTGCGAAATAATAGAACAGGAAGCACTTCATATAGTTTAATATCAAATAATGTTTTTACTAATTTAGATTATGGTGACTATACTTTAACAGTTGGGCGTGATGGTTGTACTCCGGTAACTCGACCCTTTGAGATTTTTCAATTTGAGGATATAGAAATCGATTATAGTGTTAGTGATTTCATTCTCTGTTATGGAGAAAAAGTTTCAGTTGTTGTAACTATTAATGGTGGACAAACAGATGAAAAAGCGACTATTTACTTGATTAGTAATGATGGAGATGATACAAATGATAGGTTTTCACCTTTAAAGAAATATACTGAAACGCATACTTTTAATGAGGTAAGTGAAGGTTCATATACAATCAAAGTAGTTGATAACAACAATCCAGATTGTTTTGAAACAACATCATCCTTTATTATCCCTGGAGCTGAAGATCCGCTTCTATTTAATTCAGATCCAGTAGGATTAGATGCTTCATGTTTTGGTGAGTCTGATGGGACGATTCAATTTTCAGTCTCAGGTGGAGCTACTCCGTATAAATACTTTGTTGATGGAACAGAATATTCTGATCCATCAAATATTTTGCTTTCTGCTAATACATACAGTGTATATATTGAGGATGATAATGGTTGTACAACCGAAACTAAACCAGTTACTATTTCTCAACCCAACCAGTTAACAGTTTCTTTAGTTCCCGGTTCTGAAACAGATGTTACTTGTCCTGGGGGAAATGATGGTAGCGCTGAATTTGAAATTTCAGAAGGTACTGAACCATATTCTTACAATTTAACGGGATCGATGACGCGTAGCAATCAGGCTGATGCAGAATTAAATATTGGTGGTTTAGTTGCTGGAGACTATACTCTTGAGGTATTCGATAAAAATAATTGTACTGCAAATACTGTGAATTTTTCAATAGAAGAACCTTCTGAATTATATATTAGCTATTTTGATGTTGATCCGGATGTTTTTTGTTACGGCTCAACTACAACACTTTCGGTAAGTGTAAGTGGTGGATCTGTTGCAACTAAAACTTATACTTTGACTCGCGATAACTGGTCAGAGACTGAGACAGGAAATGGAATTGTTGAGTTCGATAGCTTAATTTCAGGAACATACAATCTGAAGGTTACAGGTGATATTTTATGTGAATCCAAAGATACTTCTTTTACAATTCAGGCACCAACACAAATCATTATCAATAATTTCAACGACTCATTAATGGTTGATTGTCCAAGTGAGTTGGCTGATTTAGAATTGGACATTATAGGTGCCACACCATTGACTTATATGGTAGATGGTGGTTCGATTCAAAATTATTCGCAGGGTACACCAATTAGTGGACTTAGTGCTTCATTGACCGGACAAACCCATGTAATTGAGATTTTTGATGTAAACGGGTGTTCGAAAAAAACAAGTGTTACGGTTTACGAACCCGAAGGGTTATGGGCAAGTATGCCAATTGCTGAGCCTGTGAAATGTAAGGGTGGAGCAACAGGCAATGTTTCATTAACCGTTACAGGCGGAACGTCTGGATACGAAGTAACTCTTACAGGTGCAAGCGGGAAAGTATTTACCGAATCATCTTCGCAAGGAGCGATTGTTGTTAATAACTTACCGGCTGATACGTATGAATTACAAGTAACTGATAAAAATGGTTGTATGCTAAGTGCACCAATTACAGGTATTGAAGTAAAAGAACCAGCCAATTCGTTTGAAATTCAGGATCCCGTATATTCACAAGAGATTAAGTGTTTTGGTGAAGCCGCGAAACTAACCTTAACGGCAACCGGTGGATGGAGTGTTGATAAAGAAATACATGTTACCGGTAGTCATGGCGTTGATTTAACCCAGTATTCTGGTTCTGAATTTGAATTGTTAGGTGGAACTTACCTGGTAACAGCAACGAATGAAGATGGTTGCGATGATGATACAACCATCATCGTTGAGCAACCCGATTCGTTAAAAATATCAGCAACGCATACCGATTTTACTTGTTCCGACTCCGAAGACGCTGAAATTGTGATTACAGTTGCCGATAATGCCGGTGTTCCCGGATATTCATATGGAATTAGTGGAATTGGATCAGGTGGTGAAAATGAATTTACAGGAAACACAGCAACCATAAGCACTGGATTGCTTGCCCAAACATATTTTATTGAAGTGCAGGATGCTAATAATTGTCGTTCAAATATTGTGGAGATAGAGATTGAAAAACCCGACCCAATAACCTTTGAGGTACAACGAGATTCATTTGTTAGTTGTTACGGTGCTTCCGACGGGAAAATAAATATTTTAAATGCCAGTGGATCATGGGACACAGGTTACATGGCATGGATTGCACCAGCCGGAGGTGCGTTTGAGCAGACAAATTACCCGGTAATTAGAAATTTACCTGCCGGTAATTTCGAGGTTAAGTTATCAAATCGCGAAGAAACTTGTTTTTCAGAACCGGTTGATGTTACGATTAAAGAACCAACTCCATTGTCATTCCTTGAAGATGAGTTTGAAATTACTCACCTCCAATGTTATGATATACCGAAAGGTAAGCTTGTGGTAAAAGCAAGCGGTGGTTTACCCTTTGATTTGGAATACCGAATTGCAAATGGTGGAAATTACGATTCAGGTTATAAAGACGAAAACACCTTTGAAAATTTGCCATCCGGTTTTTATGACGTTTGGATTCGCATTAAGGATAACGATCAGTGCGTTCTTCAGTATTCGGTAGAATATGATAAAAAAATTGAGATAGAAAATCCTGAAGAGTTAATTATTGATACATTGATAGTAAATAGCTTTAGATGTCGTGATGATGCAGTCCGGGGCTCAGTTCAAATTATAGCTCAGGGGGGAGTTGGAATAAAAACCTATTATTTATCAGATGCTCCCGAACGAATTACCGATAATCCAAATACAAGTGGCGAATTTTTTGAGCTTGGTGAATTTGGCCAAAATTCAACAACTTATCATTTTTATGTCACCGACGAAAATGGTTGTCAAACCGACGAGCAGTCATTTAACATCATTAACCCGCAGAAACTTGAGATTTTGAGCTGGGAAAAGTTCGATGCCTTGTGTCATAACGACAGAAACGGTTCAATCGACTTGACCATTGTAGGTGGAACTATAGAATCTTCGTATTCTGTAAGCGATTTATTGCAACCATCACTTACCTATACAATAGAACAAAAAACCGAGAACAATTACATTATTAAAAACCTCGGTTCATCGAATCCGGATGGCGCAGAATATCAGCCGCTTATAAAAGATGATAATGGATGTGAAGTTCAGATTCCAGATCCGGTATTGATTGAAAATCCTGAAGAAGTAGATTTTACTGTTTCGATTGATAGTGCCAAATGTAATGGCGACACCGACGACAGAATTATTTTACACGCTGTAGGCGGAACCGGAACTTTTTACTACAGTCTCGATGGTGGTAATAACTATGGAGCTTTATACGACAGTATATTTGTTGATGAACCGGAAGGGCTTAAGCAACCTTATGTAGTTGATGAAAACAATTGCGCTGACCCAGAGCCGGTTCCTGAGTTTTATTATGAAGAGCCCGCTCCTTTTGAAGTTCGATTCACTAAACAGGGCATTATGTGCTACGAAGATGAGTTTGGAAATGTAGTACTTGATTTGGTAGGCGGAACCGGAAATTATTACCTGAGTGTTAATGATAAAGATTTTAATACATCGGGAAGTTTTTCCAACCCTTATGAAATAACACGGGCACGAACAGATACAACAACCTACGATTTATTAAATAATTTTATTGAATTACCTGAAAAAGAGACTTTCTCGCTTTATCTGAAAGATGCCAATGGGTGTCATGTTCAGAATATTGAAGGGGTGAACACCGTACAAAAACCGGTAATGTCAACAGTATTTGAACGGCCGAAACCTTTAATTCTGCTTGATGATCCTGTACCATATCCGGTGACATGTGCCGGCGACCAATCGGGAAGGATTCGTTTTCATGCTGAAGGTGGAAGTTTCCCAAATTATGTATTTTCTGCAACCAAACTTCAAGATCCCTATCAGGATTTTGAACGTGAATTTAACAGGGCTGTCAATTCTGACGGATATGGCGAAGTAAATAAATTGTTTGCAGGCACTTACCGTTGTGTGTTAACCGACAAAAACAATTGTCAGGCTTATTATCAGGATATTAGTACAGAATTGAGTTATATTGATGTTGAAATTGATGCACAATTCGATTCAATTAGTGTACAGATATTAGATACAATCAGGCCGGTTTGCGACAGTAAAGGTGATGGTGAATTGGTTATTGATGTCTATAATTATATGGATTTGGGTGTAAGTGTTAAGTTGGAGAAATTAAATTATGGATCAGGTATTTACCAAATACATAAACAAGATACAGCAACTTATTTGCCGGAACACGGTTTCGAAACCCATAACGAAGATTTTGCTACTTTCAATGTTTTAGATACGCTTCTTGGTAATAGATTAGGGATTGGAGCGTACCGGATAGTTGCTCAGGATAATCGATCGACCTGTACCGATACTATCGTATTTGATTTGTTTTCGGAATACGGATCCGACTGTCCGCCTGTTACATATTACAACTGGTTCTCGCCTCATAGTGGTAACGATACGAACAACGAGTGGTCGTTGAACAATACCGAATTCGAAGAGTATTTATTGCAGATTTATACATCATACGGTGATCTGGTTTATAGTAAAAAAGGTAATTCAGACGAAGATAATATTAAATGGGATGGTTTGGACGACATGGGAAAGCCGGCACCGGTTGGAACATATATTTACATATTGCAAAAATCGAATGGAGTTCGAGATACTATTATTAATGGAAATGTTTCTATAATAAGAAATGTGTACAAATAATAAAACTGGTTTTATGAAACGAGCATGTTGCATAGAAAATCCAAAAAGAAAAACCGTTAAGCATGGCAACATGAAGTCCCGTACTTCATTAAGAAATAAAAATATTATAGTATGAAAAAGGCTCTACTAACTTTATTGATAGGTTTTCTATTTTATAGTGGCTTTTCGCAGCAAACTTATCAATATCGATATCATATATTTGATAATTACCTGTTGAATCCGGCGTATGTTGGCAACGGAAATTATTATACTCTTCAAACTGGCTACGATCAGCGGTTTTATGGTTTGTCGAACAGCTCGCCGCGAACATCTTTTCTTACAGCGCATTCACGATTGGGTAAGGGATATATGTTTGCAAAAGATGGGAAAATCAATAAATTTTTTGGACAATTTGGTAATGTGGCTCTAGGATTCCAATTTCTGCAATATAATTATGGACCTCAACTTGAAACTAATATAGGCTTAACTTATGGCTATCACCTTAACCTGGGCACAAACAATACTACCAAACTTCCACGTAAAATCGTGTTTGCTTTTACCCCAAGGTTACAGCGTATTGGCTTCAATGTAAACAAACTCAACTTAACAGGTATTGATGGTTTGGCAATTGATAATCACGACGAGAATTATATTGACCTGGCAAGCATAGATAAAATATCATCGTGGTTCTTTACAAGCGATCTTGGTGCGGTGTACCAAACAGCTCATGTCGATGTTGGTGTTGCTGGTTTGAGTATTATACCTTACAAAAACAGACTAGAAACAGATAGTTTGTATATGCCCGATAATAATAACATGTACACCTACGATTCATTGTATCCTGCAAAATTTATGGCCGATTTTAAAGTTAAATTCCTGCGCATACACGACTCACGTGATTTAGATATTGATTTTATACCCTCTTTTTCCGCGTTGTACGCACCAAAAACCAATCATGCAGAATTTTTCTTGGATCTAAAGCTCGACGCATTCTTTAAGAATCATATTGCAGGTATAAGAAGTGAGATAATTTTTAATGGACAACTTGGATTGAATGTGCATTACCTGAAAGGATATTCAGAAAAACATCTTAACATGCTAAATCCATATGTAGTGTTCGATTTTAAAAATTACGCAATAACCTATATGCACAGTTTCTATTTAAGTAACGATTTGGTTAAAGCACCGGGCATTAGTGGGGGGAGCAGGATCGCAATTTTGCTGAAAATAGGTAACGACAGGATAGTACGCAAAACATCACAATCAAATCCGTTTAAAAGATAGTTTCATAAAATAAATATAAAAAAAGCTGATGCCCCCCCCAAGAGAGTATGCTCCCCTGTGCCATCTCCACTCTAAGGCGACAGCAACTAACGCCACTGTTCTCCATTCAACGCTGTTTCAATTCAACGCCTGAATCACAATTATTGTAAATAAAAAATTAGGCCGAACCCGTGTTATCATTAATTTCATCAAATTCCTGTTTCATTACTCCCACAATTAAATTACTTTTGTGTTTGGCATATTAAATATGAAAACAGCTTATTGTTGTGTTTCGTGTAACATGCTTTTGCAAAATTATTTATAAAAACGATATGGGAATTACACAATTTCTGAGCAGCTTATTAGGTACGAAATCAGACAGGGATATTAAGGAAATTATACCTGTTGTTGATGCCATTAAGGCTGAATATGAACAAGTAACCAAATTGTCGCACGACGAGCTCAGAGCTGAGACGGCGGCAATAAAAAAGCAGATAGCCGATTTTGTTAAAGCAGAAGAGGATGAAATTGCTGAATTGAAAGCGAAGGCCGAAGAAGCAGATATTGAAGAAAGTGAAACATTTTACGACCGTATAGACAAGCTTACCGAAATTATAGATGTGAAAGTTGAGGAAGTGCTCAATAATGTCTTGCCACGAGCATTTGCCGTAGTAAAAGAAACGGCCAAACGGTTTAAAGATATTGACCAAATAGTGGTTAAGGCCAATGATTTCGATCGCGAAATGGCAGCACGCTTCGATCACGTAAGCGTTGATGGCGACACTGCTGTGTGGAACAATACATGGATGGCAGGGGGCAACGAGGTGACCTGGGATATGGTACACTACGATGTGCAGCTCATAGGTGGGGTAGTGCTTCATAAAGGTAACATTGCTGAAATGGCAACCGGTGAAGGTAAAACGCTTGTAGCTACCTTACCGGTATTTCTCAATGCACTTACTGGAAAAGGGGTGCATTTGGTTACTGTAAACGACTACCTGGCCAAGCGTGACTCGGAGTGGATGGGACCTATTTATCAGTTCCATGGTCTGTCGGTCGATTGTATCGACAAGCACCGTCCGAATTCTGAAGATCGACGTAAAGCATACAATGCAGATATTACATTTGGTACCAACAACGAGTTTGGTTTCGACTACCTGCGTGATAATATGTCGATCAGCCCCGAAGATCTGGTGCAGCGAAAGCATCATTATGCAATAGTCGATGAGGTTGACTCGGTGTTAATCGACGATGCCCGTACGCCGCTTATTATCTCGGGACCGGTGCCAAAAGCAACCGGCGATGAACTTTTTATGGAATATCGCCCTAAAGTTGAAAAACTGGTTGAGATACAGCGGAAAATGGTTATTCAAATACTTGCAGATGCCAAAAGGTTGCTAAATAAAGAAGATGCTACGAAAAAGGAACTGGAAGAAGGTGCTTTACTATTGCTGCGGGCTCATAAAGGTTTACCTAAAAGCAGCGCGCTGATTAAATTCCTCAGCGAAGAAGGTATCAAGGCTCAAATGCATAAAACGGAGAATTTCTATATGCAGGATAACAATAAAAACATGCATATTGTTACCGATCCGCTTTATTTCATCATTGAAGAACAACACAACTCGATAGAGCTTACCGATAAAGGCCTCGACCTGATCTCGGGCGATGTTGATGATGCAAGCTTTTTCATATTGCCCGATATGGGGAGCGAAATGGCCAAGCTCGAAAACGACACAAGTTTGTCGGACGACGAGCGTATGGCTCAAAAAGACGAGTTACTGCAAAATTATAGCGTTAAAACTGAACGTGTACACACCCTGAACCAGTTGCTGAAAGCTTATACTTTATTCGTAAAAGATGATGAATATGTAGTAATCGACAATAAAGTAAAAATTGTTGATGAGCAAACCGGCCGAATTATGGAAGGACGCCGGTACTCCGATGGTCTTCACCAGGCAATTGAAGCTAAAGAACGGGTTAAGGTTGAGGCCGCTACCCAGACTTTTGCAACGGTAACTTTGCAGAATTACTTCAGAATGTACCACAAGCTTTCGGGTATGACTGGTACTGCCGAAACCGAAGCAGGCGAATTATGGGACATCTACAAGCTCGATGTGGTGGTAATACCAACCAACCGTTCGATAGTGCGCGACGACCGCGAAGATTTGGTATATAAAACCAAACGCGAAAAATACAATGCCATTAGCGACGAGATAGTAGAGCTGAACAAACAGGGGCGACCTGTATTATTGGGTACAACATCGGTAGAAATATCGGAGTTGTTGAGTCGGATGTTGAAAATGAAAGCCATTAAACACAATGTGCTGAACGCGAAAATGCATCAGCGCGAGGCTGAAATTGTTGCCGAGGCCGGTAAAAAAGGGATGGTTACCATTGCAACCAACATGGCCGGTCGTGGTACCGACATTAAGCTATCTGCCGAAGTTATAGCAGCAGGCGGTTTGGCTATTATTGGATCTGAAAGACACGACTCTCGCCGGGTTGACCGTCAGTTACGCGGACGTGCCGGACGCCAGGGAGATCCCGGTTCGTCGCAATTCTTTGTGTCGCTCGAAGACGACCTGATGAGGCTTTTCGGTACCGGCCGCATTACCAAGGTGATGGATCGTATGGGGCTGAAAGAAGGCGAAGTGATTCAGCATTCAATGATTTCGAAATCGATTGAACGGGCACAGAAAAAAGTAGAAGAAAATAACTTTGGCATTCGTAAACATTTGCTCGAATATGATGATGTGATGAACTCGCAGCGTGAAGTAGTTTACAAACGTCGCCGTCACGCACTTTTTGGCGAACGCATCGAGGTGGATATCATGAACAACATGTACGATTCGGTTGAAGAACTTGTAAATGAGAACTACGAGAGTGATTTTGATCAATTCAGAATTGATCTGATGAGAACTGCTTCTATCGAGTCGCCTGTAAGCGAAGAAGAATTCGGTAGTTTAAAAGCTGAAGAAATAAGCGAGAGAGTATTTCGCAAAATGCTCGATGGTTATACACGTAAGAAGGAAATTGTTGCGAAGCAGGCATATCCGGTTATTAAAAAGGTTTACGAAGCCCGGTCGCATCAGTATAAAAACATTGTAGTACCCTTTACCGATGGCAAACGTATGTACCAGGTGGTAACCAACCTCGATAAAGCTTATAAAAACGAGGGTAAGGAAGTGGCAAAGTCGTTCGAGAAGCAGGTTATGCTAGGTACCATCGACGAAGCATGGAAAGAGCAGTTGCGCGAGATGGACGACCTGCGTCAATCGGTACAAAATGCAACTTACGAGCAGAAAGATCCATTGCTTATTTATAAGCTGGAATCGTTCAGCTTGTTTAAAATAATGATTAACGAAGTAAATCGCAAAGTGGTTTCAATACTTGCCAAAGGGCATATCCCGATTACCGATCCGTCGGAAGTAAAAGAGGCAGAGGAGCGTAAGCGTATCGATATGAGCCGGATGCAAACCGGGCGTTCGGGCGTCTCTGAAGGTGGTACTGCCGGACAGGAAGCTCCTAAAAAAGCACAGCCTGTGCGTACCGAAAAGAAAGTAGGGCGAAACGATCCTTGTCCTTGTGGAAGTGGAAAAAAATATAAGAGTTGTCATGGAGCAGGAAGTCCTGCATAAACTGTAAAAAACCTGGTATGGATTTATTGAGTTTTATTCATTGGAGTATTGACCCCGAAATATTCAGCCTCGGGCCGCTTTCGGTTCGCTGGTACGGACTTATGTTTGCCCTTAGTTTTATTTTGGGCTACAACATGGTAGAGAAGATGTTTAAGTATGAAAAAGAAAACCTGAAGTGGCTCGACAGCCTGCTTATGTACATTGTTATCGCCACTATTGTGGGTGCACGGCTTGGGCATGTTTTCTTTTATGCATGGGATTATTACTCTCAAAATCCGATCGAAATTTTAATGGTATGGAAAGGCGGCTTGGCTAGTCATGGTGGTGCATTGGCTATTTTTATAGCTTTGCTTATACATTCAAAAATTTTCACCAAAAAAAATGTTTTCTGGACTATCGACCGTGTTATTATTCCCACAGCCCTGGCAGCCATGTTTATAAGGCTGGGGAATTTATTCAACTCAGAAATATACGGTATTGAAACATCATTGCCATGGGGCTTTATATTTGAACGCAATGGCGAAACAGTAGCCAAGCATCCCACGCAGCTTTACGAGGCCTTTGCTTACTTCGTAACTTTTATATTGCTTCGCAGGGCTTACTGGAAAACCGAAATAAAATCGAAAACTGGTATGCTCACAGGTTTCTTATTTATAATGGTTTTTACCGCTCGCTTTTTTATCGAGTTTATCAAAGAAGATCAGGAAGCTTTTGAAGCCGGCATGATGTTAAATATGGGTCAATGGTTAAGCATCCCGTTTGTGTTGTTTGGTCTGGGACTTGTATTGTTTGCACATTTCAGGTATAACAAACAGAAAAATAAAAAGTAGTATCAGCTTATAACCGTTGGTTTAGATATTATATGGAATATACCGGTGAAGTTGCGGGATTGGCAACAGCAATATGCTGGACCGCAACGGCAATGAGCTTTCAGGTAGCAACACGCCGAATCGGATCGGTATCGGTTAACCTGATACGCCTGGTGTTTGCCTTTCTTTTTTATGTAATTTATACCCGTGTTTTCATGGGGCAATGGCTTCCGTTCGACGCTCCGCTTAAAGCCTGGGTTTATTTAAGTATTTCAGGCCTTATTGGTTTTGTACTTGGCGATTTTTTTCTGTTTAAATCCTACGAATTTGTTAGTTCCAAAATATCGATGCTTATCATGACAATGGCACCGCCAATTGCTGCTGCTTTGGGTTGGGTGATGATGGGCGAATCGTTTTCGGCAATTAATATACTGGGTATGCTTCTTGTAATTGCAGGTGTGTCGCTGGTAATTCTGAAAAAGGATGTAGAAAATGGAATTAAAAAAAGTCGCTACCCGTTAAAAGGAATTCTTTTTGCTTTTGGAGGAGCTGTTGGTCAGGGGGTTGGTGCTGTATTTAGCAAAATAGGTATGGGACAATACGATGCTTTCGCTTCGTCGCAGATAAGGGTTATAACCGGCATAGTAGGCTTTGCAATAATGATTACATTAATGGGCAGGTGGAAAGGTGTAGCAAAAGGTCTAAGCGATAAAAAAGCTCTTAAAGCTCTGACAGTTGGGTCGTTTTTTGGTCCTTTTTTAGGCGTGTCGTTGGGTATGATAGCTTTTAAATTTACCTCTGTAGGCATTGCTTCAACATTAATGGCCACTGTACCTGTTTTTATTTTATTGCCATCTCACTTAATTTTAAAAGAAAAACTGACTCTAAACGAAGTTCTTGGAGCTCTTATAGCAGTGTCAGGCATTACAATTTTCTTTGTTTAAAAGATTGTTGTTTTAAATCGTTAAATTTTTCGATATATTTAAGGCAATACATATATTAATAATTGGTTCAGCCTAAAGGATATAGAAATGAAGCTATTAATTGTTGACGGAATACCTGAAACGAGAAATTATTATCTTGAAAATATTGCCGGCGAGTATAAAACTGACGTTTTTCATGCAGTGTCTGCTGAAGATGCCGCATTTCAGATACTTGATATCAAACCTGACATCGTTGTTATTTCCGAAATATTATCATTCAGAAGTGGGTTTGAGCTTGCACGAATTATTCAAAAAAATGAAATGAATATTCCTGTAATATTGATTGCTAACGATGCTGATAACGCGATACAGGCAATCGGAAACAATATCTTTGATTTTCTGCTTATGCCATTGTCATCAAAAATGATGAACCTTTCAATTAAAAAGGCAATACAGTTTATACGTGAGATACATACATCTGAAGAGTTGGTTAAATCTCCAAAAGAAGATGTTAAAGTGAGGATGAAAACAATTAAGGGATATCGGTTAATTGACATGCAGCATATGCTTTATTGTGAAGCTGAAGGCGCTTATACTAATCTTTTTTTTAATGATGGAACATCATATTATACAACCTATAACCTGGGGCGAATTGAAGGTTTAATAAAAACATATAATTTTATAAGAATTAACAGATCTGTTCTGGTGAATTTAAGCAGAGTAAGAGAAGTAAATAAAAAAGATGGAAAATGTATTATTGATGACGAAAAATCAACCAGTTTTAAAATGTCTAAAAAATATATACGTAAATTAGAAACAGAATCAATTTTATAACCTATGTCGAAGATTAAGGCTTTAATAGTTGATGATGACATTTCAGCTCAACGTATTTTGGAAAAATATTTACAAGTTGGCGACTGTGTTGAAATAATTGATACAGTAAGTGAGACTTCTTCAGCACTGAAGTTAATAGAAACTTGTTTGCCCGACGTGATTTTTCTTGATATTAACATGCCCGAAGAAAACGGACTTGATTTTGCAAAACGATTGCGCGATAATAATATAAATACCCAGATTGTATTCACCACGGCTTATAAACAATATGCATATAATGCAATTGAAGTAAAGCCGATCGATTACCTGGTTAAGCCCTTTGGATTAGACGATGTTTTTAACGTGCTTTCGAAAGTTGAACAGAACATCAGAAAAGAAGAAAAGCTTTCAAAAAGCAAATCGATATGGGGTAATTCGATTCCTGATAAGCTTAAATTTAAAACTATTGACGGATACTTGTTTATTAACCCGCGCGAAATATTTTGTGTAAAATCCGAAAGAGGCATCACCATGATGTTTTTATGTGATGGCGATATTAAAAAAATTAATACTCCTGTAAAGGATTTAATTGAGATGCTTGAACCATATTTTTTTATAAAAATTAACCGTTCGTCGCTGGTAAATATGAAATTTATCGATTCGATTGACCGGAAAACTCATATGTGTATTTTGAAATGTGGCGACCGTGAAGAGAGATTTTTAATGAAACGGGAAGTATTAAAATCATTAAATGATATCGATGCTATAAATCTTGGATAAGAGATTACGATATAAAGGATACCTTAAAACCAAATAGATATGGATAGAAAAGTACGGAATATTATTATTGCAGCAGGCGTAATTTTCATTGTTTTCCTGCTGTGGTATTTTCGTTCAATAGTTGGTTATATTATTATTGCAGCAGTGCTTGCAATGATTGGGCGTCCCTTTGTGCGGTGGCTGAAAAAAATCAGAATATGGAAGTTCCATCTGGGGGCTTCGTTAAGTGCTTTTATTACCCTTTTACTAATTGTGGGATTCTTTTTTGGAATTTTTCGCTTTTTAATTCCACTGCTGGTGAGTGAATTCGAGCAGCTTTCAACCATTAATATCAACGATTATCTCGAACAGCTCGAAGTACCATTGAACCGAATTTCTGAATTTCTTTACGGTGAGAGCATTTCGCTAACTGACGGGAGTTTCCTGAGTATATTTGACGAACGTATTTCTTCGTTTTTTGAAATGTCACAGGTAACCGATTTATTTGGCGCAATTGCCGGAACACTGGGGAGTGTGTTTATGGGCGTTTTTTCTGTGGCTTTTATTTCTTTCTTTTTTCTTAGTGAAGAAGGAATGTTCAGGCAAGGCATCATGATGTTATCGCCAACAGGTTATGAAGAGCGCGTTTCCGATAGCATTGATCGAATAGCTTATTTGCTGCGAAGATATTTTATAGGAATAATATTGGAGGTTTTATTGGTGATGACCCTTGATACTATTGGTCTGACTATTATTGGCCTCGATTTTTCCGAGGCTGTGGTAATTGGTATGTTTTGTGGGCTTTTTAATGTTATACCATACCTGGGGCCGTGGATTGGAAGTGCCGTAGGTGTTTTAATTGGTTTGGCAATTAATATAAATGCAGATTTTATGACTCAGACGCTTCCTATTGTCGGATGGATGGTTCTGGTTTTTGTGTCGGTACAGGTGATTGATAATGTGCTTTTTCAACCATTGATTTACTCGAGCAGCGTGAAGGCACATCCCATGGAGATTTTTCTTGTTATAATTGCCGCCGGAAGTTTTGCAGGAATTATTGGTATGATACTGGCTATACCGGTTTATACTATTTTTCGTGTACTTGGAGCAGAATTTCTTTCTGAATTCAAAATTATTCGTAAATTAACGGAAAGCATGGATCGGGAAATGGATGAACAAATGGAAAAGAAAAAGAAATAATATCTTAAATGTATAATGATGAAGAAAACCTTTACATCAGTAAATGAAGATCTGTCGCCTTATGCAAAATTAGGTGTCACTACCGGACTCCCTTTAACTAAAGTGTTGGTCGGAAGTGATGAAAAGAAATTCAGAGGTGGTTTCCCCTTAGGTTATAATGGTGCTATTGGAACAGATTATAACATTAGCAGCAACGTGAAGGTTTTTGGTGAAATTTACCTCAATCGCTAATTTAGAAGCCTCGAAAACGCCGTGAGCTCGATGGTACCGTGTATAAATTTGAAGATAAGGTTGCCTATCCAGAGCCCGACGAAACAGAACTTGTTCATCACTTGTTCTCGTATGGAGCTATGGGGTTGAATATCGGGTTAAAATTGGTTTTTTAAAAAACTACATTAAATGACAGAATTATAGAGGATGGCAGTATTTGCCATCCTTTTTTTGTTAAAAAAATTTAATATTATGTATTATGGTATGGCATTTGTTTTATTGAAAAATCATTGTTTAATATTTAATATTTTTTTCCCTTTTAACCTAAGAATCAATAATTATGCAACTACCAAATTTTTTATCCGTATTTACCGGAATGTTTCTTATCTTAAACATTGCCAATGCCCAGGAAACCAATTTTAAGCTGGATGAATTCAAAACAACTGATTACGATCGTTCAAAATTAGATCTTCAGTTGGATCTCTATCAATCATTTAATTCCAGAAATTATAAGTATGTTGGCTATAATAACGACCGTGATAGCGACGATGAATATCTTCGTCTTAATTTTAATGGAAGATTGAGTTTTTTGAAAAATTTAAGCGAAAGGAAAAAGATATCGAGCTTTGGAGGGGATTTATATTTATATGAAAATATATCACATATAAGCAATGAAGATCAGAGTTATTTTAATGATAAAAATACGGAACAAATTTTTAAATCTAATTCAGCAGAGGCTAAATTAAATGGGTTTTATGATAGTGATTTTTATTATTCAGAGAAGAATAAAAATTTTATAACCTACGGAGGCGAGCTTAATTGGCACATGGATTATACCGATAGATTTGAAGAAGATGATTCTGTAATCGTGGATTTTAATGTGTTTAATCCGTATAGAAATATTAATGTTTCAGCATATATTGGGCACGGACATGGCCGAATTGAATATGTAGAGGATGCCGTGGAGGCCATCTATATTTTAAATGAATTGATTGAAAGTGGATATCTGGTTCGTGATTTATTTGAAAATGATATTAAGCAACTAGCAGATAGAATTACGTTGTTAAATAATGAGCGTTATTACGATTTTAGATTGTTTCGAAAGAAAACGATTAAAGAACTTGCTGCTTTATTAGTGCATGAGGGATTGATCGATGAAAACAATGTCGATGTTTATAATACAATTGCTGACTACCATTACTATGCAAACATGCATGTCCGACAGTCGGGACAAAGATTGAAATACTTTTTATCTCCATTTTTGGATAAAAGAAATATCATGCAAAATGAATATGATCGGCATGATTCTAATACTGGCATTAGTGCTGCAGTATCTTATGTAAACTTCAAATCGATTAATGTTAAATGGCAGAGGGACTTCGGTATTAATTTGAGCGCTTCAAAGTATAAGGGGAGTTCTGAATATATTTATAAAACAAGGGATAATACAAAAAGTGAGCATGATGTAATGGAATATAACGGATATGTTTATTATAATATTGGCTATTATCCAACTACGCGTTCTTACCTGAATATATCTTCGTCTATTCGATCAAGGTTTGTGTCTGATGATTTTCAAACAGAGACCGAACTGGAATCATCAGCAAGATTAAGCTTTGGGGGGTATTATTATTTTTCAGAGCGTTTAAGGTTTAATGCAAATCTTAATTTTAACTATTATTTGACTGACTATAGCAAAAGTAAAGAGTCGTCAATAAATTACATAACAAGAGAAAGAAATGAGTTTTATCAGAATCTAAGTGCAACTTTAACGTATTTCATTTTTTAATGTTGGTGTTCAAACACTTTCCACAATGCATCATCAGGCGTTGGGGCTACAAGCTTAATTTCTTCTTTCGAGACGGGATGTGTGAAACAAATACTACGTGCATGCAGGTGAATGCCACCATCGGGGTTCGACCGTGGAAACCCATATTTGAGGTCGCCTTTTATGGCACATCCAATGGCTGCTAGCTGTGCCCTGATCTGGTGATGTCGCCCCGTTTTTAAATCGATTTCGAGCAGAAAATATTTATCAGAACGCCCAATAACCCGGTAGTCGAGAATGGCTTCTTTACTGCCGGGTTTTTCTGTGTTGTTTGCGTACGATTTGTTTTGCTTTGTGTTGCGAACAAGCCAGTGTCTCAATGTTCCTGCATTTTGAGGTGGCATGTGATCAACAACAGCCCAATAGGTTTTTCGAATTTCATCTTTGCTGCTAAACATCTTGTTAAGCCGTGTAAGTGCCTTGCTTGTGCGGGCAAATAGCACCACACCACTGGTAGGTCGGTCGAGACGGTGGGTGACACCCAGGAAAACAGCACCGGGTTTCCGGTATTTCTCCTTGATGTAGGCTTTTACGGTTTCGCTTAAGGGCGTATCGCCGGTTTTGTCGCCTTGCACAATCTCCGAAACGGCCTTGTTTACAGCAATGATATGATTATCTTCGTATATTACGCGCATGTATTCTATATCGCTTCAATCCATTTGCGGGCATTAACAAAGGCCTGAACCCACGGGGTAATTTCGTCGGTTTTTCGATTGGCCGGATAATAGCCCCACTGCCATGGGAAAATAGCTCTTTCGAGGTGCGGCATCATGGCCAGGTGTCGTCCATCGGTCGAGCAAATGCCCGCGGTGTCGAAATCGGAACCGTTTGGATTCGCCGGATAGTTGCTGCGCGAATATTTCAGCGCAATATTATAATTGCTTTCGCCGGCCGGCAAACTGAATTTTCCTTCGCCATGCGCTATCCATACACCAAGTTGTTGGCCTTCCATGTTGCCAAGCATTACCGAGTTGTTGGCCGGTATGTTCACATTTAAAAACGATGATTCAAATTTATGGCTTTCGTTGTGGAGCATTTTTGGCTTTTGTGCCATGCCCGGATATACCAGGTTTAATTCAACCATGAGCTGGCAACCGTTGCAAATACCCAGGCTGAGCGTATCTTCGCGTTTGTAGAAGTTTTCGAGCGCAACGCGTGCTTTCTCGTTGTATTTAAAAGCACCGGCCCAACCTTTTGCCGAGCCCAGTACGTCGGAGTTGGAGAAGCCTCCCACAAATACAATCATATTTATGTCGGTAAGATCCTCACGACCGCTGATAAGGTCGGTCATGTGAACATCTTTTACATCGAAGCCGGCCAGGTAAAGGCTATAGGCCATTTCGCGGTCGCCGTTTACTCCTTTTTCGCGAATAATTGCTGCTTTAATGCCCGATGCTGTGCGTCTGCTTGTATTCAGTGCAAGCGATGCTGCTTTACCATCGAAGTTGCCAAAGTTGTAGCCTAGTTCGTTCTTCTTATAATTTTCGAAACGTTCTTTGGCCAGCTTCGGCGTACTTTGGTTGCGGTCGAGCAGGTACGAGGTTTTGAACCACAGGTCGCGCAATTTTTGAATGTTGAACGTGTGGCTGTTGACACCGTTCTTTACAAGCACATTGCCCGAGTTAGTCGGTGTTCCGATTTTTACGGCTTCAATATTTTTTGCTTTAAGTATTTCTTCAGCTTCAGCATCGGCCTGGAAAATGATTCCCGGGTTTTCGGCAAACAACAGCTTGACGGTATCGGCTTCGCCAATGGCTGATAGGTCGAGATCTAAGCCGCTTTCGTTGTTTGAGAAACAGATTTCGAGTAATGAAGTGATTAAACCACCACCGCCAATATCGTGACCGCTGAATATTAAACTTTTTTCAATTAATTTCTGGATGGTGTTAAAAGCATTAAGGAAATAAGCAGGATCGGACACTGTAGGTGTGTCGTTGCCAATTTTGTTCAGTATTTGCGTGAAAGCACTGCCCCCGATTGATTTAGGTGCTTTCGAAAAGTCAATATAATACAGGGGTTTATCATTAACCAATATCGGTTCAACAGTCTTCCTAACATCGGATACTTCGCCCGAGGCCGAAATGATGACCGTACCCGGAGAAAGCACAGTGTCGTTTTTATATTTCTGAGTCATCGAACAGGAATCTTTTCCGGTAGGAATATTGATTCCCAGCGCAATGGCGAAATCGCTGGCTGCTTTTACTGCATCGTAAATACGGGCATCTTCGCCTTCGTTTTTACAAGGCCACATCCAGTTTGCACTCATGCTAATGCTGGTTATTTTGTCGGCCAGCGGCGCCCATATAATGTTGGTTAGTGCTTCGGCAATGGATAACACCGAACCGTTGGCTGCATTGATTAATGCAGCTCCCGGTGCATGACCAATTGAAGTGGACAATCCGCTTTTGCCTTTGTAGTCGAGCGCAATAACGCCGAGGTTGTTAAGCGGCAATTGTAATTTTCCGGCTGTTTGCTGTTTGGCAATGCGCCCGGTTACCGAGCGATCAACTTTATTGGTAAGCCAGTCTTTACAAGCTACGTTTTCGAGTTGAAGAACCTGTTCAACGTAGTGCTGAATATTTTGTTCGGTATAAGTTGGTGCTTCAAATTTTGCATCAACTTTTTGATCGTTCATGATGGTTTTTGGCGGGTTGCCAAACATGTGTTCCAGTTTCCAGTTGATTGGCTTCTCGTTGGTTTCGAGTTTCTGGAAGGTGAATTTCATGTCGTTGGTTGTTTCGCCAATTACATACATTGGGGCGCGTTCTCTTTCGGCAATTTTACGCAGTGTTTCAATGTATTCTTCCTTAATTACAAGTCCCATGCGCTCCTGCGATTCGTTGCCTACTATTTCTTTTAGCGAAAGGGTAGGGTCGCCCACAGGCAATTTGTCGATATTTATTACGCCGCCGGTATCTTCAACCAGTTCGCTCAGGCAGTTAAGATGGCCGCCGGCTCCATGGTCGTGAATAGAAACAATCGGATTTTTATCGCTTTCACTTAAAGCGCGGATGGCGTTGAACACGCGTTTTTGCATTTCGGGGTTGGCGCGTTGTACGGCGTTTAGCTCAATGTTATTCTCAAATTCACCGGTTGCAACCGACGAAACAGCACCTCCGCCCATTCCAATACGGTAATTGTCGCCGCCCAACAGCACAACTTTCTCACCGGGCTCGGGAATATCTTTCAAACTGTCGGATTTTTTGCCGAAGCCAATGCCACCGGCAAGCATTATTACTTTATCGTAGGCGAATTTCTTATCATTTTCGAAATGTTCGAAAGTGAGCACGCTGCCGTTAATAAGTGGTTGCCCGAATTTGTTGCCAAAATCGCTGGCGCCGTTCGATGCTTTAATTAAAATTTCTTCGGGTGTTTGATACAGCCACGAGCGGGCTTCGTTTTTGTTTTCCCACTCACGGCCTTCGCCAAGTCGGGGATAGGCAGTCATATAAACGGCTGTGCCAGCAATGGGCAGCGCACCTTTACCACCGGCAATACGGTCGCGAATTTCGCCACCAGTTCCGGTTGCTGCACCGTTAAAAGGCTCAACAGTTGTAGGGAAGTTGTGAGTTTCGGCTTTTAAAGATAAAACCGTTTTGATATCTTTTACTTCAAAAAAATCGGGTTTGTCCTGGGTTTTGGGGGCAAATTGTTCAACTACCGGGCCTTCGGCAAATGAGCAATTGTCTTTGTAAGCCGAAACAATCTTATTGGGGTGTGTTTCGGTGGTTTTTTTTATGAGTTTGAATAATGATAGTTTTTTTTCTTCGCCATTGATGATGAAAGTGCCATTGAAAATTTTGTGGCGACAGTGCTCGCTGTTTACCTGTGAAAAACCAAACACTTCACTGTCGGTAAGCGGTCGCTCCAGTTTTTTTGATACCGATTCAAGGTATTTAATCTCATCGGTGCTTAATGCCAGTCCTTCTTTTTGGTTGTATTCGGCAATATCTACGATTTCGATTATTGGATCGGGTTGCTTTTCAATGGTAAAAAGTTGCTGGTCGAGCCCGTTGTAACGATGTTGCAACATGGGGTCGAACGAAGCATTTTTGTCTTCAACCCTGATGTATTCTTCTATACGAAAAATGCCCTCGATGCCCATATTCTGGGTGATTTCTACGGCATTGGTGCTCCAGGGTGTAAGCATTTCTTTACGTGGTCCGATAAACCATCCGTCGATTTTTTCGGTATCGATTTTTTCGGCATTGCCAAATAACCATTGTAACTTTTCAGTATCCTTTTCTGAAAGTGAATTCTTTGTGCTTACGGCAATATAGTTGCCTCCCGGCACGTGAAAGAATAGAATCATAATTATGAAGATTTACATTAAGCTTTTTTGATGGTGCAAATATAGTAAAAAGGCATTGTATTAATGAAATTGTAGTTTCATTCAGGTAGAGGACAATTTTATCGTTAACTTTGCGGTAAGGAACAAGAAAGGTTGATAAAAGAGAATTATAAATAATATGAAGCAGGTAATTGGAGTTTTGGTTGTGCTGACTGTGTTTGCAGCTTGCAGTGTGAGCAAAAAAATCGAACGTAACTACATGGGGCAAAGTCGTGCAATGTTGTTGTATGATATGGGTGAACCCGACCGGATTGTTGAATTGGAAAACGGGGGAGAACGCTTCTTTTATGTGAAGGAAGAAATAATACGTGAAACAGCCATAGGAACCGGAAAAACTACGCTTGACCCTCGGGTTAGTCCCGGATTTACAAAAATTGAGACATATCGTTTTGATATAAACGAAGATGGTTTTATTGTAAATACAGGATACACAAAAGAGATTGAAAAATAATTGTACAAATATTCATTTTCCTTTTGGTTGAAATGTGGATTTTTATACTTTTGCATCCGATCTGAAATAAATCATCTGCCCAGATGGTGAAATTGGTAGACACGCCAGCTTGAGGGGCTGGTATCCGGTTAGGATGTGCAAGTTCGAGTCTTGTTCTGGGCACAAAACAAAAAAGTCTGTAGTCGAAAAGATTACGGATTTTTTTGTTTTTAGAATTTCATTAAAAACTCTTGAAGTTTAATGTTCCGTTCTATTCCGAGTTTTTTGCGTAAGCGATAACGGGCAATATCAATGCTGTGAATTTCCTTGCTTGTAATGGTTGCTATTTCTTTCGAGCTCATATTTAGCCTCAGGAAATATGATAATTTTAACTCTTCGGAGCTTATGGTTGGGTATGCTTTAAGCAAATTGGCTGAAAAATCGGGATGTACTTTGTTAAAATAATCCTGAAACTGTTTCCATGTATTGTTTCGTAAATTTATTTTTACTTTCTGAATGTTCTCAGTCAGTTCTTTTTGAGTGAAATGGTCAATGGTTTTACAGCTTTGCATAATGTTTTCGATAAGATTTATGAGTTCACCAATGGCTGCATTGCTTTTTTGGTTGGTATGGGTCAGGTTGGTTAGCTCCCAGTCTTTTCTTCGAATTGATTCTTTATGATATTCCGAAAGCATGAGCATAGATCTTGAACGTGCCTGAATTTCAGCTGGCTCTATTGGTTTTCTTATGAAGTCGATAGCGCCTGCTTCAAAGGCTATTTCTAAATCGCTGGTGCTGGTCATGTGCCCCGTAATTATAATCACCGGGATGTCTTTGGTTTTATTATTTTCTTTGAGCCTTCTTGTGGCTTCTATACCGTTTAGTACCGGCATTTCCCAGTCGATGATAATTAAATCGGGGGTTTCAGCTAAAGCAATATCACAAGCAATTTTTCCGTTAAAAGCACCCAATACCTGATATTGTTTCTCTAACAATATATCGCTGATCATGTCAACGATAGCTATGTCATCATCAACAATCAGAATCTTTTTGGGAGTGTTCATAGTGTGTTGTTATTAAAAAGACTACAGGTTAATGATTAATCTACGGCTTTATTTGCTCATTTACAAATTTAATTATTTGCTTATTAACTTTTTTATATGAATTCGATGTTGATTGGCACCCGATAACATGTCGTCCGGCATTCGGGAAAGCAACTTTCTTTTTATCTTCTTTAGAAGTGCCCAATTGCTCAAACATGTCGAGCATGGCATCAACTCTTACAACCGGATCTTGTTCTGCTTTGTTTTTGTAATAGTAGCCCAGAAAAACCGGTTGCGATACTCTTTGAAACGTTTTCTTATTCATGGTGATGTCAACCAGGTGCTTAAGGTACACCGTGGCTTCCCATCTGTATTGCTGATACCAATATTTTTCTTCAATTTCGGGTGCCGGGCCTAAATCGCGGAATTTACTGCCGCCACCTGAAAGCCGTGCAATTTGGAGTCCCCATGGAGCACCAAGCAGGAAAGCTGCAGGATCGTTGATGGCAACGTTGGGCGATAAAAGTACGAGCATTTCAACCATTTCGGGAAAGTCGGCTGCAAGTTGTAATGAAAGGGTTCCGCCGGTAGAGGTGCTTACAATGATGATACTGTCGCCAAGTGCACGTGCAATGAGCAGCGCCTCTTTTGCCGAATCGTACAATTTGCCGGGCTGCATGTCAATCAGCGCATCTATTTTATCGATGCCATGATCGTGGAGTCGGCTAAGGTAAATATTGGCTTCTATTTCTTTGCCGAGGTTGGTGTGTACAGGATATCCTTCGTACCAACAGGCGCTAAAACCGTGTAAGTAAAGAACGCACCAGTTTGTTTTATCCTGGAGCGAATCGTTGTCCCATATAATCCGGGCTTCATTGTCGGGGCGAATGTCAAACTGTGCTTCTTTTTCAGTGACGTATTGCGCTACGTTTTCTGTGTTGAGGTTGAGGGCGGGTAGCTCATCGCTTACCGGTTCGTAACCGGGAATTGGCCCCACAAAATAAACGAGGGTCAATATGCCGACTATCATTGCTGAATAATACAGCCATTTTTGTTTCTTATTCATTGTTAGCTGTTTTTAGCATTCCATTTTATAACAGCATTCGTGTTGAGTTCGTTATAAATATTTTTTGCTTCAGCAGTATATAAGAACTCAAATTCATTGGCAAAGTATTCTGTAATTTTACTGCGAACAATCTTCATAGTAGAATTAAGCAGTTTATTATGTTCGTTGAACGATTCGGGCAGAATAACGAAAGTTGTTGGTAGCCATCGCTCGGTGAACATTCCTTCGTATTTTCCGCCTTTTCGGTATTCATTAATTTCATTTTGAATAAGTTCGATGGTTGTGCGGTTACCTGCATCTGAGCCGGGTTTAAGGCCATTGCGTTCGAGGTATCGGTTGATAGCCTGAATGTTGGGAACAATCATTGCTGAAGTATATGGGTTTTGATTGTTGTAAAGCATGGCCTGATCGATGTATGGCGACTGGTCAACCAATGATTCTTCAATGCCTTCGGGACTGTATTTTTCACCGTCGCTCGAAATAAGTAAACTCTTAAAACGGCCAAGAACAACCAGAAAATCATCTTTATCAACGTATCCCATATCGCCGGTATAAAGCCAGCCATCTTTGATTGTCTCTTTAGTGGCTACTTCGTTTTTCCAATACCCTTTCATTACGTTCCCGCCTTTGATAACCATCTCGCCTTTTTTGTCGCGTGGAATGTCATTTCCGTCTTCATCGCAAATTTTCAGATCGAGGTATTTAACCAGTCTCCCGGAAGTTCCGAATTTATATGCATGGAGTGCATTTGATGAAATAACAGGTGAAGCTTCACTTAGGCCGTATCCTTGCATTACAGGAATGCCAATGGCTGCAAAGAAACGTTGAAGCTCGGTATCGAGCAGTGCACCGCCGCCAATGAAAAATTTCAGGTTGCTGCCAAAATTTTTACGTATTTTGCTGAAGATAATTTTATCGTAGAAAGCATAAACTGGCTTCAGTAATGCTCTGAATCCTTTACCACGGTTAAAGCCGTTACCATAGTATTTGTAAGCAACTTTTAATCCTTGGTTAAACAATTTTTCGGCAGTAGAACCTTTAGCGCGTATTCCGCCTTCAATATTTTTACGGAATGACTTTGAGATAGCTGGTACACTCATCATCAGGTCAGGTTCAATTTCTTTTATGTTTTTAGGAATGTTTTTCAGGGTTTCGATAGGTGTTTTACCTATTTCCTGGCATGCTACGCTGGCACCATTGTACATAAAACAGTATAAACAAGCGGTATGAGCAAAAGAGTGATCCCATGGTAAGATGGTGAGTGTTTTAAAATTGGAATCAATTTTCATTAGGGTGTTGCCCTGGATGGTATTTACCGTAAAGTTTTCATGCGTGAGCATAATTCCTTTTGGGTCGGCTGTAGTTCCTGATGTGTATGAAATATTGGCAAGGTCATCGGGTTGAATGTTTTTCCAAACTGCTTCAAAAACTTCTTTGTTTTTTGGGTTGTTCAAATATTGCCGTCCCTGTTCTTTTATAGAAGTAAAAGAAATTTTATGGTCTGCAGGTTCTTTAATGTCGTCAAAGTAGATTATTTTTTCAAGCTCTTTGCAATTTTTAAAAATTGACTCAGCTTTTTCAGCCTGTGTCCACGAAGTAATGATCATGCGGGCTCCGGAGTGATTTACACGAAACGAAACATCATTTCCGGCTTCAAGTTTTACTGATAATGGTACGTTGATGGCACCTGCATAGAGCATGCCAAGTTCGGCAACAATCCAATCGGTACGCCCCTCGGCTTGTAGAGCTATTCGGTCGCCTTTGCTAATGCCCATAGCCATTAATCCGGCACTGAATGCAATTACTTCGTCGTGTATCTGGGTATATGAGAAAGGTTGATATTTACCATCAATTTTTTCCCACATGTATGGGTTTTCGGGGAACTTTTCCACACTGGTTTCAAAGAGGTCGATTAATGTCTTCATAGTTTTATACTTATTTTGTGCGCCGCGACAAATATATAACAACGGCCCATGCTGTTTTTTTAATAAGGATAAAAGTATACTTAAAAAGATAATTGGCAAAATCTTTATAAGAATGTGTGTCGGTTTCTTTTGTTAAAGGTGTGTAATAGAATAAACTGCTTAAAAAAATATAAAATGTTAAATATAAGAGTTTAAGTACACAGGTCTATTGTCTTGTGTCTAAAATCTAACGATCTATTGTAGAAGAATATGTGTTAAAAACTCCAGCTCAGTCGCCCGTAAAAAGCGTAAATATTTCCGGTTGCAGCATATTCCGAACCGGTTTCCCCCACCATAATTTGCGACATAAGATAAAGTTCAAGATTATTTTGAAGGGAAATTGAAGCAGATGGCCCTACGTACATTGATTGGTCGGATAGGTTCATCATTGCAGCCACGCCTGTGTTGATGAGTGGATTTAAAGGGTAGGAGGCCTGCCCGAATAATTCATATTTGCCAATGGACAGATTTTTGGCACTAAGCTGATATCCGGGGTCGAGCAGTGAAAAACTTTCTCCCTTTGTTGTTGTGCCATTGCTGTTGTATAAAAATGAAGTATGCAGGTATAGCGAGTTGCTGAAGGTGTAATCAAGAGAAACGGTGCCGGTAAAGGCTTTTTCTGAGATATCGCTTTTTGACGGGAGCGGAGTGAACAATGAGCCTTCTCCTCGAAAAGATAAGCTACCTATAAAGCCTGACCAACCACTACCGAAGACCAAATCGTTTCCGACCTGGCCGGCAATAAACTGAATGTCGTAGTTTTTGAAATTGAAACGGTATTTGGCAGCCAGTGCGGTGTTTGAAAAAACATCGGCAGCTTTATAAGCCAAATCGATTGAGGATGAAAAGGTAGGATAGTAAGTAACTAAAACTGCATCGCTTCCGGGGCGTTCTTCGTAATCGAAATCGAGATACGAAAA
>JAQICD010000264.1 GCA_027858715.1 Prolixibacteraceae bacterium | reverse complement strand
CCGAAACAAAATCATCGATTCATTTGTTTTCTAGAAATGTTAAAATTGATCCCGCTGATGAATTTTTAGATTATTTAAGAAGTAAAGACGGGATTTTATTCAAAATCAATTAAATTTGCGTTTCATTTTAAATCGAATACAAAATATAAAAACTTAATAATTATGACAATAGAAGTTAATGATGCGAATTTTGACGAAGTAGTCCTCCAGTCTGATAAGCCCGTGTTGGTTGACTTTTGGGCAGAATGGTGCGGACCTTGCCGCATGGTAGGACCAATAGTTGAAGAGCTTTCGGGTGAATACGATGGAAAAGCAGTATGCGCTAAAATGGACGTTGACAGTAACCCTGCAATTCCAGCAAAATATGGAATCCGCAATATTCCAACCATCTTGTTTTTCAAAAACGGCGAAGTGGCCGACAAACAAGTAGGTGCTGTGCCTAAAACTGTTATCGCCCAAAAAATCGATGCACTAATGTAATTTCGAAATTATTTATTTCAACTTATATTGTAAAAGACTGTCAATCAATGACAGTCTTTTCTTTTTGCCGGTTTTATTAAATCTATTTCAAGCCAGCTAACATAGAATTAATTTGAAGCTTCATTTATACAAAATATTTTACCTTTGCGTTTCATTAATTTTCTAAATAAACAAGAATGAAACGTCAGGAAATCAAAGAAATTTTACAATCAGAAGCAATTGGAGACACTGTAAAGGTTAACGGATGGGTACGAACGAAGCGCGAAAGCAAAAATGTAAATTTCATCAATTTGAATGATGGAACTGTACTCGATAATTTACAAATTGTTGCCGATGTAAATATTTTTGGAAATGAAATCCTGAGAAAGGTAAACACCGGCGCTGCACTTTCAGTTGTTGGCGAACTGGTTGAGTCTCAAGGGCAACAAAACGTAGAGCTTATTGCCAAAGAAATTGAGGTGATTGGCGAGGCCGACCCAGACAAATACCCACTTCAGCCCAAGCGCCACAGTCTTGAGTTTTTGCGCGAAATTGCCCACCTGCGTTACCGCACCAACACATTCAGCGCCATTGCACGTGTTCGGCATTCCATGATTTTTGCCGTTCATAAATTTTTTACAGAGAAAGGCTTTTTCAACATACACACGCCAATCATTACCTCGTCGGATGCCGAAGGTGCAGGTGAAATGTTCCAGGTATCGACACTCGACATGGAAAACCCACCACGCAAGGAAGACGGCAGTATTGATTACAGCGAAGATTTCTTCGGAAAGAAAACCAACCTCACTGTATCTGGTCAGCTAGAAGGGGAACTGGCAGCCTTAGCTTTGTCTAAAATATATACGTTCGGGCCAACATTCAGAGCCGAAAATTCAAACACATCGCGCCACCTGGCCGAGTTTTGGATGATAGAACCAGAAATGGCTTTCTGTGACCTGAACGACAACATGGACCTGGCCGAAGAGTTTCTGAAATACCTCATCAACTATGCGCTTGAAAACTGCCAGACCGATTTGAAATTCCTTAGCCAACGCCAGCAACAGGAAGAAAAAAACAAGCCTCAAGACCAACGCTCGATGGAGCTTATCGAAAAGTTGAAGTTTGTGGCTGACAATGATTTTGTTCGCCTTACTTATACCGAGGCCATCAGCATACTTCAAAACTCTAAACCGGCTCAAAAGGGTAAATTCAAATACCCGGTTGAAGGATTTGGCACCGATTTACAAAGTGAACACGAACGTTACTTGGTGGAGAAGCATTTCAAAAAGCCGGTTATTCTTATTGATTACCCTGCAAATATTAAAGCTTTCTACATGAAAGTTAACGAAGACGATAAGACCGTGGCCGCAATGGACGTGTTGTTCCCGCAAATTGGCGAAATTATTGGTGGTTCGCAACGCGAAGAACGTTACGATGTTCTGGTTGAAAAGATGGAAGCCATGGACATCCCGCTCGAAGAAATGAACTGGTACCTTGACACCCGTCGTTATGGTTCGGTGCCACACAGTGGCTTCGGACTTGGATTTGAACGCTTAATCACTTTTGTTACCGGCATGACCAATATACGCGACGTGATACCATTCCCACGTTCACCTAAGAATTGTGAATTCTAATTGAATTCTATAAATTTAGTGCTTTAAATTATTAAAACAAGAAAACAAGAATGGCCGGACAAAAGCTCTCGATACAACAAAAGCTTCTTCAGAAGTTATCACCGCAACAAATACAAATGATAAAGTTGCTGGAGCTTCCTGCTATTCAACTCGAACAAAGGGTTAAACGCGAGCTGGAAGAAAATCCGGTACTGGACGTTGACGATAATCATCGCGAAGGGGAAGAAAGAGAAGAAGAAGATAAAGAACCTAAAGAAGAAACTGATACTGACATTTCGATAGAAGAATATCTGAACAACGAACCTTCGTATAAATATAAAACAAACAATTATTCGAAAGATGATAAAAAAGAAGATATACCTTTCAGTATCGGTTCAACCTTTCACGAATACCTCGCGGAACAACTCGGACTAGTACGCTTAAATGAGCGGGAACAGGCTCTTGCCGAATATATCATCGGAAATATTGATGAAGATGGGTACTTGCGCCGTGATGTAGAATCGATGGTCGATGACCTGGCTTTTTCGATGAACATTGAAGTAAGTGACGAAGAAATGACACGCATGCTTAATGTAGTACAGGAACTCGACCCACCAGGAATTGGCGCACGCGACTTACATGAATGCCTGCTGATACAGCTTAAACGTAAAGAGTATCAACCCGAGGCTGTTGAAAATGCAACATCCATTATTGAGAATTACTTCAACGAATTTTCTAAAAAGCATTACGATAAAATAATGCAACGCCTCGTTATAAAAGAAGAAGAGTTGCGAGATGCAATTGAGGAAATAATGCATTTAAATCCAAAGCCTGGCAGCTCATACAGCAGTCCGTCCAGCAGAAACAACCAGGTTATAATTCCCGATTTCACCCTTGAAATTATCGAAGGTGAGTTGCAAGTATATTTAACCCGCGGTAATATTCCTGACCTCAGAGTAAGTTCTCATTATGCTAGCATGCTCAAAGCATACAATGAGAACAAAAAAAACCAGTCGAAAGAACAAAAAGATGCAATAACTTTTGTTAAACAAAAACTCGACAGTGCCAAATGGTTTATCGATGCAGTAAAACAAAGACATCAAACGTTACTACTTACGATGAATGCAATACTTGAATATCAAAAAGATTTTTTCATTGAAGGTGACGAAAATAAGCTTAACCCCATGATATTGAAAGATATCGCTGAAGATACCGGTCTCGACATTTCAACTATATCGCGAGTTTCGAACAGCAAATACATCCAAACTCATTTCGGTATTTTCCCCTTAAAATATTTCTTCAGCGAAAGCATGCAGGACGAATCAGGCGAAGAGGTATCTACCCGACGCATAAAACGAATCCTTCAGGATATTATTGAAAACGAAGATAAACATAAGCCCGTAACTGACGAAAAGCTGGCTTTAATATTGAGGAAAAAAGGGTTTCCGATTGCACGCCGTACAGTTGCAAAGTACCGTGAACAACTGGGAATACAGGTAGCACGCTTGCGCAAATTGTTATAAATCGGCACTAAACTTCTGTAAAACATACTAAATGACAAATAATATTCTAAAATACATTGCACAGTTTTTTTCTTTCGTTTTCAATCCATTTTTAATTCCTACAATGGGATTTCTTATTGTATATTACAATATGCCCAGCGTTGAGCTTTACACTGACAAAGTAAGAAATATCCTTTTGGGTATCGTTTTCGTTTCAACCTTTGTACTCCCTATATTTTTTATTTTTTTAATGACTGTCAGCAAGCGGATAAACTATAACATGATGCATCATCGCGAACGTTTGCTGCCCTACATTTTTAGTGCTTTCAGTATTTTATTGGGCGCTCAACTTCTGGGCAAGTTACCTGTTCCGGAAATTTATAAAATGTTTTTGCTGGCAACTTGCCTTATTCTCATCATTCTGTTTTTCATCACCATGAAATGGAAAATATCGGGACATGCAGCAGGCATGGGTGGCTTAGTAGGATTATTGGTAGGTGTAGCTTTAAAGTATGGTATCGAAATAAACGCTTATATCATTGCGTCATTAATAATATCGGGAATTGTATGTAGCACGAGGTTGTACTTAAAAAAACACAACCCAGCACAAGTATATGCCGGGTTCTCAATTAGTTCACTTTTTATGTTTTCAGTTATTTACTTCTTGTAAACAATAACTGCTTCACTAAAAATACCTTCTTTCTTTATTAATGCAGGTAGTGCTTCCTTAGCATCTGAATAAGACTCGAACGACTGCACAGCCAATTTGTACCAGCCATCATCATTGGTCATAATAACGGCAGGTTTTAGACCTTGTTTTTCTAGCTCTCTCTTCTTTGCATTGGCGAAATCTTCAACTGTATAACTTGCGACAACAATAAAATAAGGGTCGTCAACATTAACAGACAACACTTCAGGTCTTTTTTCAATTTTCTTTACTTCAACCTTTTTATCAATTGTATCGGCAACTACAGTAGTTGTATCCTTTTTTTCAGGTTCGTAATACTCATAGTCATCGGCAGGTTTTCTTCTGCATCCTATTACCACAAGTACAATTAATCCTAATATAATTATTCTTGTTTTCATATCTTTTCATTAAAAGGTTCGTACTACAATAATTAACAAAAATAAGAAGATATTTACAGTAAGTAAAGATATTTAGAATAATTATAACATACAATTGTTATTGCCATCATCACTCAACAAACTTATAACCGATCCCTTTGAGTGTTTTAATGTGTAAATCGCCAATTTTCTCCCGCAACTTTCTGATATGAACATCAATGGTTCGATCACCAACAATCACCTGTTCACCCCATACTGAAGAATAAATCTCTTCTCGGGTAAAAACTTTACCTGGTTTAGATGCTAGTAAAGATAAAAGTTCAAACTCCTTTCGAGGCAATACCATCTCTTCACCTTTCACAGTAATCATATAGCGTTCGCGATCAATCACAATCTCACCAATGGTTATCAGATTATCGCTTACTAAAGGTTCATTCTCCTCAATAAGCTGTGAACGCTTCATTAATGCTTTCACCCTACTAATAAGCACCTTAGGCCGTATAGGCTTTGTAATGTAATCATCTGCACCAGCGTCAAAACCGGCAATTTGTGAGTAATCCTCTCCCCTGGCAGTCAAGAAAGCTATTACCGTACTTTTCAGCATGGGTCTCCTCCTAAGCTCTTCACAAGTTACAATGCCGTCCATTTCTGGCATCATTACATCGAGGATAATAAGGTCGGGGCTTTTCTTTTCGGCAATTTTGATTGCATCCCTACCATTTTGGGCAGTATAAACCCGGTAGCCTTCTTTTTCGAGATTATAACTGATAAATTCCAATATATCAACCTCGTCATCTACCAGAAGGATTTTCTTTTCATCACTCATAATGTATTTTTTATAACGGCTGTTAAATTACGCTTGAATTATAAACAAAAAGTTAATTCATCATTAAACTTAAATAAAAAAATTAAACTTTGGTCTTTTGCAATGTAAAATTAAAAGTTGTTCCCACATCTGACTGACTTTTTACATTAATGGTTTGATCGTGCGCTTCAATAATATGCTTTACAATAGCTAACCCTAAGCCAGTACCACCCTGTTCGCGCGAGCGATGTTTGTCGGCCCGGTAGAATCGTTCAAAGATACGCGATAAATGCTCTTTATCAATGCCAATTCCATTATCTTTCACCTCAACCATTACCTGTTCGTTCATATCGAAAAAACTAACTTTTACCCAACCTCCCTTTTTCCCATATTTAATAGCGTTAACAACAAGATTTCCAACAACTTCCATCATTCGCTTTTTATCTGCAAAAACCGTCACTTGCTTATCAGTTTTGTCGTTCAATTGCAACTTAATTCTTCGTTCTTTAGCTAGCATATGCTCAATCTCGAACACATCTTCAACAAGCCGTTTTAGGTTGAAATTTTCCATATTGAGTTTTAACTCCCCCGATTCGAGCTTAGTAATCGACTCCAAGTCTTCAACAATTGAAATCATACGATCAATGCTTTTCACCGTTCGCTTTAAGTATAGCTGGTTAATTCGTGGATCGTCAATCCCTCCTTCAATTAATGTTAAAATATATCCCTGTATGTTAAAAATAGGTGTTTTGAGTTCATGTGAAACATTACCTACAAATTCCTTACGGTAACGTTCGAGTTCTTTCAACCTTTTTATTTCATCTTGCTTATGGGTTGCCCATTTGCGTACTTCAGCATTAACATCAAAATTCATTGGATAGCGCTGACTCAATTCACGAGCTTTTTTCACTTCTTTAACAGGTACATCGCGAATAACTTTAAATATAGGTTTTAAGCGATTTTCAATGACGTTAATAAAAAAGTAACTTGACACCAAAAAAATTACTACCAATAAAACAACAAATAAAAGCACATAGTGCCAATATTCTTCAATTACAAAGTGTGTAAAAGCAAGTACAATTACAGACACTATAGCTGACACTGCCAATGCCAGCCAAAATGCAATAACCTGTGGACGCAAAGATTTCATTTTATACATTTTTTGATTACAATGAATGCTTTATTTGTTACAAAATTAAAAGAAAATAAACGCAAAAATGATAGCTATAAAACTTTACCTTTAGTTAACATTTTTTTAAAGAAGTAACAATATATGTCATCTCAAATGCTCGTATTTTGCCTGCCGAAAATTTGATGAAATATTTTTTGTTAAAAAAAAGATAAACAATGAATGAGATTTATTTAATTCTGGTAGTCGTGTTGTTCGCGCTTGCAATATCCGATCTAATCGTGGGTGTAAGCAACGATGCAGTAAACTTTCTAAATTCGGCATTAGGCTCTAAAGCTGCACCCAAATGGATAATTTTTGGCGTTGCGAGCCTTGGTGTAGTCGTAGGTGCTACTTTCTCGAGTGGAATGATGGAGGTTGCCCGTAAGGGAATCTTCAATCCTGACATGTTTGTTTTCTCCGAGATAATAATCATTTTTCTGGCAGTTATGATTACCGATGTAATCCTGTTGGATATGTTCAACACTTTTGGAATGCCTACTTCAACTACCGTGTCTATTGTATTTGAATTACTAGGTTCAGCAGTTGCTGTATCGGTAGTAAAAATCAAAAGACTGGGCGACGAATCTGCCAGTGTTTTAGGTGATTATATTAACTCCGACAAGGCATTATTGATAATAACAGGTATTTTGCTTTCGGTTGTAATTGCTTTTACTATTGGCGCAATTGTACAATGGATTACCCGTGTATTATTTTCATTTAAATACGATAAACGATTCAAATATTTTGGGGCAATATACGGAGGTATTGCCATTGCAGCTATCACCTATTTTATGATTATTAAAGGAGCAAAAGGCGCTTCTTTTATGTCAGAAGCCACAGTTGACTACATCAAAACCAATATGATAACCATTATGGTAGCAAGTTTTGTAGTATGGACTACATTGCTTCAACTCCTCCGCTGGCTTTTCAAAATAGATATACTCAAAGTAATTGTATTGGTTGGCACTTTTGCCCTTGCAATGGCTTTTGCCGGTAATGACCTCGTTAACTTTATTGGTGTTCCGCTTGCAGGCTTCGAATCGTTTAAAGCATGGGCTTCGTCAGGCGCACCTGCCGATGGCTTTACCATGGAAATATTATCTGGTAAAGTAAAAACACCAACTTTTATGCTGCTAATTGCCGGCTTAGTAATGGTTGTTACCCTAATCTCCTCGCGTAAAGCACAAAGCGTTGTAAAAACATCAATTGATCTTTCTCGTCAAAGTGAAGGTAGCGAACGCTTTGGTTCATCGGCCTTGTCAAGAATGTTGGTACGCAGCAGTGTACGCATAACAGAACTCAATCATAAATTCCTTCCGAATAGAGTGACTAAAGCCATCGAAAATCAGTTTGATCCTGTATCTGTAAACGATAATATTGCAGTAGCAGACAGACCTGCTTTTGATAAGCTTAGAGCTGCATCGAACCTTATCGTTGCCAGTATTCTAATCTCGATTGGAACTTCACTAAAACTACCACTATCAACCACTTACGTTACTTTTATGGTAGCTATGGGTACATCACTGGCTGACAAAGCATGGGGTCGTGAATCGGCTGTTTATCGTATTTCAGGTGTTTTCGCCGTTATTGGCGGTTGGTTTTTAACAGCGCTCATTGCTTTTAGTGTATCTTTTATTGTTGCACAGCTACTTATCTGGGGTGGTTTCTATGCAATATTTGCCATGGTGGCTGTAGCTTTGTTTGTAATTATTCGCACACAGGTAGTGTTTAAAAAGCGCTCCGCACGAGATAAAGAAATTGATGAAGATACAATAGATCAAAACATCAACACGGCCATCGTGCTCGAAAAATGCAATAAAAACACGGTTAAAGCTATAATAGCTACTTCAAAAGCTTACTTTTTGTGTTTCGAAGGTTTCTTTGACAACGATCGTCAGCAATTAAAAAATGCTTTGAGCGAAGCCGAAGATTTTAACCAAAAGGCGAAAAAACTTAAAGACACTGTTTATAAAAACATAACCAAACTGCAAAAAGATTCAGTTGACACCGGTCATTTTTATGTTCAGGTTGTTGATTACCTGCGAGAAATGGCACACTCTCTTTATTTTATTGTAAGCCCGGTTTACACACATTTCGAAAACAAACATAAACCCTTTAACGAAGATCAGGTTAAAGATTTTAATGAATTTGCAACAGATTTGGGAGAGTTCTTCAACCATGCTCTTCATATATTAAAAGATGAAAAATTTGACCAACTCGACGAGTTGATTAAAAAACGCGGAGACTTGTTTGTTAAGTTGAAGAAACTGGAAAAAAGCCAAATTAAGCGCATTAAAGCAAAAGATGTTTCAACACGGAATTCAATGCTTTATTTCAAGGTTATTACCGAAACCAAAAACCTGTTACTGCATTTAATTAATGTTGTTAAAGCACAACGTGACTTTATTATTGAAACGACTGAGCAAACCGAATCTGAAGAATAACAGTTGAGGTTATATATAAATAAAAAAGCCTGTAACCATCTGTTTATTCTATGGTTATAGGCTTTTTTGCCTTTGGAAAATTGTATTATAGTTGTTTAAGAGTTCGGATATAATGCGCATAAACATCAGGATTGTGCATCGCAGGTGTTTTAACTTCCAAAATAGAAGGCTCCGTGGAATTTAGAAACCCAGCCAGTTGCTTTTCAAGTTCTTCAGAATTCAAAGCATGATAAAATGAAAAACCGAATGCCTTAGCAATAAATTCAAACGAAACAGGAGTATGAGCCTCCATATACGACTCAAACCCGGAAATTGACGCAGCACCTTCGAGCAGGCGAAAAATTCCACCACCACTATTATTTAGAACAATTACCTTAAGGTTTGCCGGAAAGTCACGATTCCACAATCCATTCGAGTCGTACATAAAACCAAGATCGCCAATAATCAGAAAATTTGATTTATGACTTTGACTAGCAAAACCGGCAGCTGTTGACACACAACCGTCGATACCCGAAACACCACGGTTAGCATACACTGCGCAAAACTTCTTCAGGTCAAACAGCTGGCCGTACCGTATCGGACTGCTGTTTCCCAGATGAAGCACTGAGCCTTTTGGTAATGCTTTCATTATTTGCCAAAAGGCCTTTAAATCAGAAAAAGGTGCTTCATCAAAAAAACGATTGTGTAATTTATTTGTCACCTCGTAAGCCAACCTCCAGGCTTCGGCATATTCCGGCAAACATGACATCTCATTTTCACTTAGTTCAGAGAGTATTAACGCAACATTACCTGTCACATTGCAGGTTAAATTTTGGTAGGTATCAATCCCGTCCAGTTCTTCTGATATGCGAAAGTGGGGTACATTTTGTTTTTGCAACCAGTTTTTTAACCTTTTAGAAACAACGTATCCACCAGTACTTATTAACAAATCAGGCTGAAATTTATCGGTCTGGTCAAGTTCTACATGCATCATTACCCGGTCAATTTCAGCAACAAAATTTTCCCCATTAATATTTGAAATCGGCTCAGCCAAAACAACGACCTGCCCCTTATCGCTCATTTTTCTCACAACCGACCCCAGTTCATCGGCTTCATCAAGTTGTCCTATAATGATCAAACGCCGTTGACTTTTCATCCATTGACTTTTTAATTCCCCGGTATTGTCAAACAGCAATTTTTTTGGTACATCTAAACCGATATTCGTCGAAATAGATGGTATTTCACCATACAATGGTTCTTCTAATGGAATATTTATATGCACAGGACCTTCAATTCCAGTAACTGCAACATTAAGAACATGACCGATTTCGAAATGGAAGTGCTTAAGATCATCGTTGCTATTAATGGGGATTTCAACGTGTACACTTTGCTTCACAAAGTTTCTGAACATTCCGGACTGCCTGATTGTCTGGTTGTCCTGCTGGCCGATTAAATATGCTGGCCGATCGGCAGTAATAGCCACAAGAGGCACATGTCGGTAAAAAGCTTCAGCCAGTGCTGGTGCAAAATTTAATCCGGCAGTACCCGAAGTGCAAAGTATTGCTACAGGCAAGTTCTTGCTAATTGCAATACCCAAACCATAAAATGCAGCACTCCGCTCGTCAACAATACTGTGCAAACTAAAAAAACCATTGGATGCAAACTGATGAATCAGCGGCGCATTGCGCGAACCGGGAGAAACGACAACATGCTGAATGCCTTTAAGACGACATATTTCAACAAGGTCGATTATATGTTGTAAATGATGTACCATAGAGCGGCAATTTACGCATTTT
>JAQICD010000250.1 GCA_027858715.1 Prolixibacteraceae bacterium | reverse complement strand
GGCGTGGTGGTCATTGACAAAAACACATCTATGCAGCAACTGAAAAGCTTTGCTGACCGATGCGAAAAGCGCTTTGGTATCAAAGCCTTTCAAATACACATCCATAGAGATGAAGGACACCGCAAGAGCAAAGAGGAGTGGAAGGAGAACCTACACGCCCATATCGTGTATGACTGGACAGACAGCAAAGGGAAATCTATCAAGCTGAACCGCTATGACATGATTGAAATGCAAAGCATTTTGTCTGAAGAATTGAAGATGAAGCGAGGAGTAAGCAGCGATAAAGAACACCTCTCATCTATCCAATTCAAGAACCTTGCAGAACAGGAAAAAGCCAAAAAACTACATCAGGAAATCAACGAGCCCATAAGCAGCGAAATAACGGCCAAAATTGAAAAGAAGCTATTAGGGCGTGGCGAAGTCGCCAAAGTCGATAAAAACGACTTAAAAGAGCTTGTTTTGGCTAAAAAACACTATCAGGAGAGAGCAGAGAGAGCCGAATACGAAAACAAGCAAAAAGAGCAGGTTATTGAAGGCTATCGAACGATGAAGGCGAAGCAAAGCCAGGACGTTGAATATTTAGCCAGGCAAAAGGCCGTTGACCTGGTTAATCAAATCTTACAGCAAATCGGCGTAAACAAAAGGCTTACACATGATTTCAAACTAAGGGATGTCGCTCCAAAACAGCAAAACAAAGGGAAAGATTTTGGCCAAACCATCTAAAAAACTTCCGGAAAAAGGGGGCAATGTAACTTTTACGCAACTCTTGTAACTGCAAAAAAGAACAGTTACAAGCCTTAAAGCCACTATTTTCAACACTTATACACAAATCTAAATAATTCGATACGTCCGCGGAACCCCTTTTTTTGTTTTTCTTTTCCCGAAAGGCTTTTTTCCCTTATGCCTTTTCCGAAAGTTTTGTGTTTTTTTCCTTCATAAACCACCTTTTTTTTGAGGCGAAGCCCTTTCTTATTGAATACTTATTGAAGAGTACTCTTATTGTACCCGTTTTTTCGAATCGCTACAGCCCACGACTGGCGCGGCTTTCCAGAGGTCAAAAATTTAATTAAATGTACCTTTTGCGACCTGTTTTCCTAATTAAATGTACCTTTTGCGACCTTTTAATGTACCTTTTGCGACCTATGCCCCCTTAATTAAAGTACTTTTGTTTTTTGTGTACATTTTATTATATTTGGGTCATGAAAGAAAAACCGCTACATCCCGACACAATCATTCAACCTAACAGGGTTACGATGATGCGCTATGCTGTTACAGCATTGGAAGAAGACCTATTTACCCTTGTGATGAAAACACTGCAAGATGAATTATACGAGGGTAGGATGATGGATAGAAACCTCTGGGGCGAACCTGTTCTTCATTTCAATTTATTGGAAATAGCCCCCGAACTTAAGCCTGCCGACACTTTCAAGCGTCTCAAAAAAATAAAAAACAGGGAGTTTGAATATATCTACACCAGCAAGACAAGCGGCAAAGAAGTTGAGGTTAATGGGGTTTTGTTTCCAACTGTTTTAAAGGCAGATAACTTGATAGAGCTTAAAATCAATACAGATGCGCTTCCTTGGTTACTCTGGGTGGGTGGAATTGAACCCGGGAAGACCTATTTCAACAAAACAGCTGCCCTTGCATTATCTGGCGGCCATAGCAAGCGATTATACAAGATGCTTGCCAGTTGGAAAGCCAATGGGGGGTGGAGAGTGAGTATTGATGAATTCAAAGAAAAATTGAAAGTAAATCATGGATTAGGAAACTTGAAAAAGAAAGTTCTTGAGCCTGCAAAAGAGGAACTTTACAACAATCTAAAATCAGATATTTGGTTTGAATATGCCACAGAAACAAGCGAGGAATTACAAAAGCAGGGGGGAAGAGGCCGAAAAGCACATGATCAATTGGTTTTTAAAATTCATACCCGATACAGATCTTCTGATGAAAGACTAGAAGAACTGCGCAAAGGAGTAGGTTTTGAGCATTTCAATGAGATATTAAAATTCCTCCAGGGCTGTCTTGGTCTCACAAGTGAAAAAGCAATAAACATAACTGGAGCTTGCACCGATGAAGGAGACCGCTTTTGCAATCAGAGATATAAGGATTTAAAGGGCTTACGGGAAAAGACACTCACAAAACCTCAAGCATTTAATTTTTTCATGAGTGCAGCCCAAAAAAATAGCGATAATGAGATTTTCAAGCTACGATACAAGGATTGCAAATCGAAAATATAAATGATTTCCTTTCCGTAATTGCATGCATTTTTTAACTTTGTTTTCGCAAGGTTATAGCACACTATAACCCTTTCACCCCTTCGGGCGGGTTGTGTGCAAAGGGGATACCCCCCTTGACCCCCTGCAATAACGTAAAGGCATAAGGG
>JAQICD010000153.1 GCA_027858715.1 Prolixibacteraceae bacterium | reverse complement strand
GCGAAAGCTATTTGTTTTAATCACATTAATAATTGGAACCCATGCCTCATTATTCTCGCAGGAATACGAATATGTGCCTTTCCCCGATTCTGCTGCCATTTGGAGTGAGGTGTTTTATTGGCCTCACAGAGAGTGGGAAGAAGGTGAAGTAACCTATGAACGTTTTGCATTAACCGGAGAAGATACTGTTCTAAATGATAAAATATATAAAAAGTTGTATCTGTTTTATGACACCGTTTTTAAGATTGATGTTACAGAATGCATTGGTGGTATCCGTGAAGATAGTTTAAAAAGAATTTACTATGCAGGGAAAAGGATTCATTCATTGAAACCTTTAATAGATTTCGATGAAGTAATACTTTATGATTTTTCTTTGAAAGTGGGAGATACTATTATGGTTGACAGTATGTATAATGTAGATGGTTATACGGTTGTTGAATCTATAGATACAGTTCAAATTGGAAATACATTGCGCAAACGGTTTTCGTTTGATTATGCTATACCCCAATGGATTGAAGGAATTGGTTGTAGAAGTGGGTTGCTATATGCTGGAAGAGATTATCTTTCAGCGGGTGTTTCAGATGATAATCGTTTAATGTGTTTTTTCCAGAATGACACATTAGTATTTCATGCAGAACAGTTTGAGGATTGTTTCACATTGGAAACAAGTATCAATCAAGTAGGTGTTGAATCGGACTTAAATATTTATCCAAATCCGGTGTTTGGCGATGTGCTAATTTTCAATTGGAACTCATCAAATGCTCATACAATTGAAATTTATTCGAATATTGGTGATAGGATTGAAAAGTTAGATGTAGAAGGAAAAACAAGTATTACATTTTCTACAATAGGTTTAACCGCTGGCTGTTATTATTACAAGGCCACTACTTTGAATGGTGAATATATAACTGGTAAATTTGTTGTCCGCTGAATAAAAATAAAGATTATGAAAAACATTATATTTATAATTATAGCTTTCATTCCTTTGTTGTTTATAACCAATAACATAAAAGGTCAAATAAAATATAAAGTGTCTTTCTCGGGTGAGTGTAATTTAAGTAATATCCAATTAGAAGATGGAAACACATATGATAAAATTGACATCGATGGATTAGAATGTATCGATAGCATTGGATTCCCGGCAATGCCGGTTAAGTATGTTAATCTTATAGTTCCTTATGATGCAACCGTTACGGGTGTAGATATTAAACATTCAAAGGTAGAAAAAATAAAACTCAATAATTTAATGCAACCGGTACAACCTCCAATGACTTATAGCCAAGGTGATTATATCAAAAAGTTTGTAAAGCCAGAAAAGAGTAAAGATTTTTGAAAATGAATAAATTACCAATTTATATTTTCATCCTGATATTTGCATTGGGGTGCAAGGAAATTAATACAAATGACACACCAGGCAATAAACCTTGTGATGCACTTGTTAATGGTGTTTACCAATATCCTGAAATACCAGAAGGCCATGATTGGACAACCGAGCAAGTAAAAGAATATATAAATTTACCTGACAGTATTTGTGAATGTATTAGTACAGATGGTTTGATTCAATCCTGCTTAGACTATCCATTTTTAAGTTTAATAAATGCCGTATCATCAACTACACAAAATGGTTATTATTTCGTAGAGTCACAATTCAGAGGTCTCACTGAACTTGAAGATAGGGATGATGCAGCTACCTGCCTTTTAAATTACTACCTTTCCATCGATCCAAGTGCTTACGACCAGGGATGGGAGATAAGCGAAATTGCTGGTTTTGCCATGGATGTTCTGTTTTTTGAAGTGATTTTTAGCCAACAATGTTTTTTGTCGAAACTTAAAGGCAATGAGTTAATTAACTTGATAAAAAGTGCCATTGAAAAATATGATAAGCGAATAAATGATGAAGTTTTATTTGGAGAACGAGGTTCCCTGTTTATTCTCGCCAGGTTGATGTTTATGAATAATTATTCACCATTTATAGAAATCTATGAGTCAGACCAATCATATCAATATTTGGTTAATGAATTAGAACTCACAAATTCTTCACACTCCGCTGATGAGGTTATATCGTTGTCAAGAAACTATTTAGAAACTCTAATAAATAATGAAAAATGAAATATTGTTTAATAATTGTCATATTATGGTTGTGTGTTAGTAGTCTTAATGCTCAATGGTACAATACCACTATTACCTCACCTTCCGGTGAAACAGTTTATGCTCAAAATAGAGAAGAATATTCTGCTACGGAGCTTCAAGGATTAGAAGATGATGCAGCTGATTGGATTGCGGAGAACAATTCTGATGCTGAAAGAATAGGATCAGCTTCAAATGTTTATAATTGCCATGGCTTTGCATGGCATACATCAGAAGGAGGAGAACCTATTTGGATTAATAACTATAACCAATATGGGTTTTTAAAATATAATGTAGATAAGTATTTTTCAGATCCAAATTCCTCTTACAAGTTAGCTAACGTGGCTGAATGATAAATGAGCCGGAATCAAAAATTTTACAACATGTTGGGCAAGCAAATAATAACCTACACCTTACAACAGCGCGGCAATACTTCGCTTACCATAAATGGCTATGCACTCGAAGCCGGAATGTATCTTTACACCCTTATTGCCGACGGCAAAGAGGTGGATACGAAAAAGATGATTTTAACGAAATAAAAACATTCAAATATGAAAAAGATAATATTCGTAATATTCTACACTTTTATGTCAGTGTGCTGTTTTGCGCAACACGAATTTGCACCCATTGGTGCCGAATGGTATTACAATAAACAGCATAGTTATAATCCACCTGAAGCGGGATATATAAAAATCACCTCGATAAAAGATAGTATTATCGAAAATAACGAGGTGCGGGTGCTCGAGATTGTATATGCACCTGATGATACGACGCAAATATTAGAAGGTTATGAGTACCTTCATCAATCGGGCGATACCATCTGGTACTGGAAAAACAAGCAATTTCATATGCTTTACAATTTTGCCATGCAAAAAGGTGATTCCATTTTGCTGTATTCCGAAATGTTAAATCAATGCACTGGAAATGATCCTTATGGGTGGAATAGGGTCGATTCAGTTTTTACACGAACATATAATGGATTGGGCTTAAAGGCTTATTCTTCCATCCCAATCAATAATTCGGTTTGGGGTTTCGAAAAGTATTCCTTTGAAATTTTTGGGAATTTATACTACTTAATACCCCAAAACAAAGATTGTGTATATGATGGTATTTTTCATGGGCCTTTAAGGTGTTATTCAGATCCTGTCAATGGGATTTTAATAACCTCGTTACCTGGCGTGAAATGTGATTCAACATATACTTATACTGGCCCCTGGATTCCTGATTATGTGTCAAAATATAAAAAAACAAGCTCATTTTCTGTTAACCCTAATCCGGTTTCTAGTGAGATAACAATTAAGTGGAATGAAACGGATATGCTGATTGGTAACTATGAAATAGAAATCATTAACATCAGAGGAATAGTTGTAAAATCGTACAAACCGGCATTGAAAACCATTGATGTTTCAGATTTAACCAAAGGGACTTACTTCCTTGGCATTTTAATAAATGATAAACTTATTGATTACGAGAGATTTATTAAAATATAAAATTGCATTCGATATTTCTTTTTTTTTAATACGAATTATTTGTCTGCACAACTAATTTCAGATTCATATATTTCAAAAAATTACAATGTGTTAAATTTAAAAAGCTCAAGTGCGAACAATAGTTTTAAAACTGTAAGAGTGAATATTCACTTTATTTTACGAAGTGATGGTACTGGTAATTTCGGTGAAACGAGCAATATTTTAGAGAATGTATCAAGCGAAAATAGTTATTGGTTTGCAGATCAGGTTATTAATTATGCCAATAACTAGCTGTCAAATAACGTAACAATGACCCAACAACTTTCATATTCTTCAATCCCTGTTGAGGATATAGGTGAAGTTAATTTGAATGCAGGTTTTGAGATAGCAAATAATGTTCTATTTGAGATAATTATTAATGAAAATGAGTGTGAATAATCATTTTATTATGTTAAAATAATGACATTCTAAGATTTGAATCATTCAACATCAAAATTGATACACAAAATGAAAACAAAATATTACTTATTTGGTATTGTCCTAATATTTCTTTCGGGGAATATTGCTTTAAGTCAGGATTTTATTCAGAGTGTTTGTTGCGATAATACAATAACAGATTATTCTGATATTGAAAAATTCTCTCTTGAAATTGCTATTGCTGAAATGAATAATGAAAATCATAAATATCACGATAGCTTATTGGTGCCTGGTATTTATTTAGACTCAATAATGAGATTGATGTCAGCATATCATTATGTTATGGGTTTATCAGATTCAATAATTGATTATAGAGAATTTTTACCTTACGATTTAAATAATAGTAATAGTTTTGTTATTCTTGAATTTAATAATCCGTCAAACATTTTTACTAATGATGATGCGTTTAAAATAATAAACGACACGCTTAAAAGGTATGTCGATTCTTTAGGTTTAGTTGCCCAAAGCAACAATTTGAACGAGCTTGTCTTGAGGGATACAAGGTTTCATGTTAATCTAAAAGGTAGTTTCGATTTCTTTTTTAATATTTCGTCATTGAAAATGATAACTCCAATTTTTATAGAAGTAGATTATGATAAGTTTAAATCCAGGTATGGATATTTTAAAAATGATCAATTAGAAATATGGTTTACTGATTTTGATAATAGTAATCCCAACAAACCTTATCAGTATAATTGGAATTATAATATCACAAATAATTGTGAGGTAGTGTTAAAAAAAATTCCGACTGCAATAGATCAAAAAAAGATTTCTAACCTAAAGGTATTTCCAAATCCTTTTTCTGATTTTCTATATTTTAATTCGTATGATACAATTGAAAGAATAGACTTTTATTCACTAAATGGCGAGTTGATAGTAACAAAAGAATATGTTGACAATCGACTGATTACCGATAATTTAAAAGATGGAGTTTATCAGGTTATAATATATTATAAAAATGGTGTATTGGAATCGAAACAATTAATAAGATTAGCTAAACACTAAAAAACTATTATAATGAAAAGAATAGTCTGTATGTGAGGTTGTATCAGTATTAAATCTATATCGCTGCAGGAGTCTTGATCATGAATAAAGTACTGCAACTTGATAATACGATAAATGTTTCAGAATTAACCATTGGAACCTATTTCTATTCTGTTGTAGATGGGAATAATAGATATTCAGGACAATTTGTGAAGGTTTGATAAGGAAGCACTGGCTCTACACGCTATCATACGCCATCTTCCCCTTCTATGTTTGAGCGCAGCGGTAACAGCAGCAAGGGGTAGTATAGCTGTACAACTAATGTTTACAGCCTTTTCCACGGTGTCAAATATCAGATGTCTAAAATCTAACGATCTATTATTATCGGTAATCTGAAATTAAGCGTAACTGGTTGGGAAGAATCGAAACCTGCAAGGGGTGTAAACCCAGGTATTCGCCATCGGCTTCAAAACATATAGGTGAAGAAATGTCAAGTTTAATGTTTTGAACCTGATAAAAGTCGAAGTATTTTATTTTTTCAACTTTGCCGCCAAATAGTTTTGGCAAACTGAGAATTAGGTTGCATTTAGAAATTTTACAAGCCAGAGTAACATCAAGTAATCCGTCGTTGGGGATGGCATTGGGCAATAGTTTAAAACCTCCGCCTTTGTACTGGCATACGCCGATTGACAGGTTATATATTTTTGTTTCGATCTTTTTATCGTCAAGATGAATCAGGCTACTGATGTTTTTGTGCGAAAACAACGATTTTATCAATCCTTTTATGTAATCCGATTTTTTCGACTTTCCTTTTAATTTGTTGGGTAAGATGTATTTTACCACACGTGCATCGAAGCCAATACCTACCGAGTTGATAAAGTAACGGGTTTCGTCTATTTGCCGGTCGTTTTTAAAAACAACCCGCCCAACATCCTGGTGAATTACCCGTTCTTTTTTGATTAAGCCAATGGCTTCGGCATAATTTGTTGATATGCTGTGCGTTTTTATCCAGTCGTTACCGGTGCCTACCGAAATCATGCCCAGCAAAATTTCATCGGGGCTGGCGTATTGCTGGCACATTATTCCGTTTGCAATTTCGTGTAGCGTTCCATCGCCGCCAATGGCTATTATCCGGCGATACCCCGATTTTATCATGTCGGCTATAAGGCTAATGGCATGGAGCGGGTATTTGGTTTCGATTTTCTTAAAAACAAGCTCCTGTCGTTTTAGCTCGCGTTCAATATTTGGCCATTCGCGTTTGGCAAGGCCGCCCCCGGCGTTAGGATTTAAAATTACAAGCCATTTGTTCTCCATAAGAATACACGTAGATAATGATTGTCGAAAATAATGAAATTGGGATAATAAATATCTGTTTAAGTATATTTTTTGTGCTGTAAGATTGTAATATACAGATTAACAGCATGTTGTTGTGTGGTGCAGGAAATAAGCATTTTTGTATAGTATAGTTACCTTCTATCGGACATCATAATTCTTACTGTCTCAGCTATTATGTGCGGTGCCGACAATTGGGAACTTGTTGAGGTATTTGGAAAAAACCAGTTGGATTGGCTTAAAAGCCGTGGGAATTTCTCTGACGGCATCCCGTCAAGCGACACCCTTGGGAGGGTTTTTGCTTTTGACTTGGTGTCGTTAAGAGTGAATGGAGGTAATGCATATGTTCCTGTTAAATATGTCTTTATGTTAAATATTTATATAGGCTGACTTTGATAATATACAAATGAATAGTTACAAATACTAAACGTTTTTGTATTTTAGGGCAAACAATACATTATGCGCCCTCTTAAGATATTTCTTTTTTTCCTGTTTGTTGTTTTGCTTGTTTCAGCATATAAACATTATGACGATTATATTGAAATAGATAAAATTTTCGAAACTGAAACTGATACCGAAATCATTCAACCCGCTGATTCTTCATTTTCAGAAGTGTATGATACGGTAGCTACTCAATCGGCTGTACGTTTAGATTCAGCAACTATTCATAAAGATGTTAAAGTGATAAATGATGTTTTGGCTGTTGATTCAATAAAAAACGAAGGTGTTCTTTTCAACAATAACCTACATGAGTTTTATTCTGCATTGAATAACTGTAATAATTATTTACTACGAGTTGTATATTATGGCGATTCTCAAATTGAAGGCGACCATGTTACTTATACCTTACGAAAAGGGTTACAGGAAAAATTTGGTGGTGCCGGCATTGGTTTTTTACCGGTTCAGATGTATTATAACATGACCCACAACCTGGCTGTTGTTACCAACGATTTTGAAAAGCATGCTGTGAAATATGCTGATAAAACAAATGAAAAGTACGGCTTGTACGGTCAATATTTTGAGTTGAAAGGAAAAAAGGGGAGCATTCGCCTTGTAAATCGTGGAGCTGATGACTCGTTCAGAAATATTAAAATTCTTAGTTCTGGCTTTTCTGTCGTTCAAGTGCTTGCCGATAAAAACATTATAGCAAGCGACACACTTACCAATGCGGATTTTGAAATCGGCCAATATCGTTTTACTCAAACGCCCGGCGAAATACGAATTAACTTCTCAAATGCAGCGAATTTAAGGTTGTATGGAATCATGCTGGAATCCGAAGCGGGTGTTGTTGTCGATAATGTATCTTTCAGAGGAAATTTGTCGCTTATGGCTTATCGTTTTGGAAATGAATTGGTGCAGGAAATGGATAAGCAGTTAAATGCTGATTTGCTGATTCTGCATTTCGGGTTGAATGTTATTCCCGATAAACGACCAAATTACGAGAGTTATCGCGTTGCAATTGAGCGCGATATTAACACGCTTAGGCAAAATATGCCTTCAGCCTCGGTTTTGCTTATTGGTGCTTCGGATATGGCACATAAAGTAAACGGCGAGTTGAGATCACATGATAATATAGAAGAGATAATTGAGGCTCAGATTAAAGCTGCCTGCAATTGCGGAGTCGCTTTTTGGGATATGCGGCAGGCTATGGGTGGAAAAGGCTCAATTATTAATTGGGTTGAAAAGGAGTATGCCCGAAGCGATTATGCACATCTCACACTTGCCGGAAGTAATGCTGTTGGCGAAATGCTTTGCAACGATTTGCTTACTGGCTGGCAAAATTTCAACAGTAATTCCGAAATAGCAGATACTTCGGTTTTGGTATATGATGCGATTAATGCAAAATAGCAGGATATGCTTGATTTAAATGCTTTTCTTGATTTGTTTCGTTACTCTGACAACGCTCCGTGGCTGTTTACGCGCTACGGTTTCTGGGTGTTTTTTGTCGTTGTTCTGGCTTTTTATTCGTTGGTTTATAAGCATGTTCGTCGTAGGAATATTTATCTGCTTTTGTTCAGCCTGTTTTTTTATTACAAAACAGGAGGATGGTTTTGCGGGTTACTTGTTTTTTCTTGTTTGGCAAATTACATCTTTGGTTATGCCGTGTGGGCTGCAAAACGAGTTGTGACCAAAAAAATAATGCTGGCAGTAGGCGTAGCACTAAACCTTTCGGTTTTAGCGTATTTCAAATATGCATTTTTCTTTACCGGTATGCTCAATCGTTTTTTTTCGGCCGAATTCGAAGTTTTCAACTGGCTGGCTCACGGTTGGAATGGCCTTACTGGTTCCGAAACCGATACTTTTAATATTATTTTGCCGGTGGGAATTTCATTTTTCACTTTTCAGGGTATTAGTTATCTGGTTGATGTGTATCGGAAAGATAGCGATGTAGTAAAGAATGTTTTCGACTTTAGCTTCTACTTATCGTTTTTTCCGCAATTGGTTGCCGGGCCTATTGTTCGTGCATCGGCATTTATTCCGCAATTGCACCGTGCTTATTCAATTACCAAACAGGAATTTGGGCATGCTGTGTTTTTAATTCTTGCCGGATTGGTTAAAAAAATGGTTTTATCGGATTACCTGGCTGTGAATTTTATCGACAGGGTTTTTAGTACACCGGGCGCATATTCAGGTGCCGAAAACCTGATGGCCGTTTATGGTTATGCATTGCAAATTTATGGCGACTTTTCGGGCTACACCGACATTGCTATTGGTGTGGCCTTATTGCTGGGTTTTAAACTGCCGGTTAATTTCAATTCGCCATATAAAGCTCACTCGTTAACAAATTTCTGGCATCGCTGGCATATTAGCCTTTCTACATGGTTACGCGATTACCTCTATATTCCGCTGGGCGGAAACCGGAAGGGAAAAATGCGCACCCACATAAACCTGTTGGTAACTATGCTGCTTGGTGGTATATGGCACGGAGCCAATATTCGGTTTTTAATTTGGGGTGGCATTCATGGTTTAGGGTTGGTTGTTGAAAAACTACTGACTCCACTCCGAAAAAGAATGCCGGTTAACCGGGTGTTAACAGCCATTTTTGTATTTTTTACTTTCCATTTGGTTTGTTTGGGATGGATATTTTTCAGAGCCGAGTCGTTCGCCGGAGTACAACAAATGTTTTTTCAAATTCGATATTCTTTTACCTTTGATGCGCTTTTAGAACTTTGGCTTGCCTATCCGCTGGTATTTGGTGTAATGCTTTTCGGATTCGTTGTTCATGGTCTTCCTGCCCGATTTCAGGAGAGGGTGAGAGGCTTGTTTATCGAAATGCCAATATGGTTGAAAGCGTTTATTGTTTTGGCCGTTCTTTTTATTCTGAAGTTTTTCGAACAGGCCGAAATTCAACCTTTTATATATTTTAGATTTTAATACTACGATACTAACTAATACATAATCAATGATTAATGAAGTGAAATCTGTTTTTGCCCGCGAGGCCGAAGCGATAAAAAATATCCCTGTTGATGAAAATTTTGAGAAAGCAATTGGGCTGATTTATACACATGTGCATGAAAATGGTGGCAAATTAGTAGCAAGCGGCATGGGTAAGGCTGGTCAGATAGCCCAAAATATAGCAACTACCTTTAGTTCAACCGGAACGCCATCGGTTTTTTTGCATCCCAGTGATGCACAACACGGGGATTTGGGCATTTTGGCAGCAAACGACGTGTTGTTGCTGATTTCGAATTCAGGGCGCACCTGCGAGATTGTCGAGTTGGTTTTGCTAATGCGCAGACTTTATCCGCAAATTCCCTTTGTTTTAATTACAGGAAATAAAGACGGAGAGCTTGTGAAAACTGCTTCGGCCGTTTTGCTGACAGGTAATCCCGAAGAGGTTTGTCCGCTTGGTCTTACACCAAGTACATCGACTACAGTAATGACTGTTATTGGCGATGCGCTAGTGGTTACAATGATGAAGAGAATTGGATTTACCAGCGCCGATTATTCAAAACGGCATCATGGGGGCTATTTGGGTGAAAAATCACGCGGATTATTTGCCATTTAAGTTGTATTATCATTTCATTAAAAGGATTTATATGTTGTGATAAGTGTAGTTTAGTCGCACTAAAATATCAATCTTTGTAATTGTTTAGAAAAAAGAATCAAAGATGAAGTTACGGAAAGAAAATACTTTAGGAGTCGTTATTGACATTCAGGAACGCCTGTTTCCGGTGATGAGCAATAAAGAGTTATTGCTTGAAAACTGCAAAAAGCTGATTGGCGGATTGAATGTACTTGAAACGCCATTGCTGGTCACACAGCAATACACAAAAGGTCTGGGTGCTACACTCCCTGAATTGTCGGATATGGTAAACGAATTCTCGCCGATAGAGAAAACATCATTTAGCTGCTACGACGAACCCGATTTTATAGGAGCGCTTGAAGAAACCGACCGCAAAAATGTAATTATATGCGGAATTGAGTCGCATGTATGTGTGTTACAAACAGCCCTCGACTTAAAAGAAGCAGGTTATTCACCTGTAGTGGTTTTCGATTGTATTTCGTCGCGTAACGAAAGCGATAAAGCTTTGGCACTTGAACGATTCAGGCACGAAGGAATAATGGTAAGCGGCACCGAATCGGTGTTGTTTGAATTGACCAAAGGCGCAAAGGCTCCTGAATTTAAAGCAATATCGAAGATTGTAAAATAACATGAAGCCGGGAAGCCGGCTTTTTTTACTTGTGTTTTTCGACCAATTGACGAGTGATGCCGTTTTTAACGTGTATCGCCGTTACACCTAAATGCTGTGTGTCTGCAATGTTGCGGTACTCATCGTCGAAAAATATTATTTGCGTGAAATTGTAGCCCGATGTATCCTTGATTCGTCCAAGGTGTTTTGTTTTACTTGAGGGGTAAATTTCTTTATAATCAAAATAATGATCAATTTTGAGCAAGATCATTAACTCACGAGCCCAATCAGGTTGGTCAGTGCGCGATGCAACAGCCAGATGATAGCCTTCCGATTTTAATTCTTCGAGTATCGAAATGGTTTCGGGATACAGATTCATTTCTGCATTGCACGAATCTAATACCTTGCCGTTTTTAATTTTATAGGGTGGACAGGTGCAGTCGCACCATGTGCCGCTTAAATGCCACAGTGTAAAATCGAGGTCGAAAACAAAGATTTTATCCATAACAATCAGTTGTTCATCTAGTTGTTGTACATATTGTTGCGTTGTTCCTTGATGTCTTCGCTTGATTCGTACTCAGAGTATTCCAGTTGTTTGTCGAGCATTCCGTTAGGCGTAAGTTCAATCACGCGGTTACATACTGTATCGATAAACTGGTGGTCGTGCGACGCCATAAGGATGTTGCCCGGGAATTGCGACAATTTATTAT
>JAQICD010000107.1 GCA_027858715.1 Prolixibacteraceae bacterium | reverse complement strand
TATATTAATGGCGAGGTAGCAGCAACCCACAGCGTAAAAACACCCGGCGAAACCACGGCTCTCACAATCACAATCGACGAAAGTGGCAAAGCACCCAAAGCCGGTGTAAACGATGTAGTATTTGTACATGCCAGGCTACTCGACGACAACGGCTCCGTTGTGCGCCAAAACGATGTAGAAGTAACATTCGAAATCGAAGGCGATGCACAGATTCTAAACCCGGAAGCCATTAAAACCGAAGCAGGTATAGCCACCGCACTGATCAAAATTGGCAACTCAAACACACCTGTTACGGTAAAAGCTAACAGTAATAATATTACAGCTGAAACAGAAATTAAATAATATAAATGGAAAAAACTTGCATTGAAGAAAAAACATTTCACCAAACTGATCTCAACGAAAATTCATTATTAAAAGCAGAATATGACAACTGTCGTTTTTTCAATTGTGATTTTTCAAATAGCGATCTAGCTGATTTTACTTTTATTGACTGTGAATTTACTGCTTGTAATTTTAGCATGACCAAACTAACTAAAACTGCATTCAGAGAAATCAAATTCAAAGATTGCAAAATGTTGGGATTACATTTTTCTAACTGCAACAAATTTGGCCTGTCGTTAAGCTTCGAGAATTGCACATTAAATCATTCATCGTTTTACAAAACAAAAATCAGAAAAACAACATTTACAAACACACAACTACAAGAAGTTGACTTTACTGAGTGCGACTTAACCGATTCGTTATTCGACAATTGTGACCTGGCAAGAGCAACTTTCGAAAATTCTATTATTGAAAAAGCAGATTTTCGAACTTCATTTAATTATTCAATCGACCCCGAATTTAACCGAATTAGAAAAGCAAGATTTTCCAATCACGGACTTTCAGGCTTACTTGAAAAGTACGGTATAAAAATAGACAATACGCTATAAAATACACTCACAATCAAAAAGAGCGTAGTTTTATATAAAGCTACGCTCTTTCATCATTTTCATTTAAACAGTAATTATCTCTCCACCAGGTTGTTACCCAAATATATTTTGTAATCCTTAATCCGTCCCGGAGCATTTTCATCCATTCGGGGCACATAAACAAAGCCTGTAAGCTGTGTTATTTCCCCCAAATCAATAACCAACAGATGTGGATATTCGGGGCTCATGCTGCTCCATGCTGTGTGCCAGTGATTGAAAGTCTGTCCGTCGATGGCATTTTCGGCAACACCATTTTCACCAATCGATTCTTCACTGCTCACATAAGCAATTGTCCAGTTTTGATGGCTGATGGGCATCCCTTTGCCATCAAGTAAATCTAATTCGGCTATGGCTGCATAAGGATTTCCATCGTGTGAGCTTAATGCTTCAATAGCAAAATAGCGACCACTTTGGCTACCTTTAAATTTAACTGTTTGAGTTTCGCCTCCTGCATTAAATGACGATGACACAAGCGCTTTCTTTCCATCAATATTTAAATCAACTTCTGGTCGCTTCGAGCCAGCAAAATCTTTCTCTGGATTTAGCTGATCTAAAACAGGCGTGTCAACACCAGAGATGGTCATTTTTTCAGGTCCGATTATATCAAGAATTAAAATTTCGTTTTTGCCCTTTTTCAGCCATGGAGCCGGCACATACATAGTTTGTGTAGGACCAATATTCCAGTAACGGCCTAAACACTTGCCATTAACCCAAACCACACCTTTACCCCATGTCGAAACATCCAGGTAAGTATCGCCCAATTTGTTGATGGTAAATGATCCTTTCCATACGCCGGGTTTCTCATTGGCAGTTGTCTTTTCAATGTAATCTAACGAAGCCAGCCAATCGTTGTTATAATCAATATTAAAAACTTCCCACGCACCCGTTTTAAGCTCTTTATCTCCTTCGACGAATCGTATAGGGGCATTGAGTCCTTTGCGGTCGTGTACTTCTTTACCAAAGTTGATACGCCCCATTGCATGAACAAATATTTCGATGGTAACCTCTTTATTTCTGGCTGGTATGGTAATATCGAAATTACGTTTGCGTCGATCCATTAAACCAACCTCTTCGCCATCCATATAAATCCATGCAAAATCGTTGGCAGCTCCAACAGTTAAATGACAAACCGGACCGGCAGGCAAGGTTGTTTTATACAACATACTTCCTCTAGCCTGGTCGTAGTATTCCATATTTTTTGGTTCGTCTGACAACTTCACTTCCGGCAAATTTTCAAAAAGCGGAGCAAATTCCGATAAAGCTACTTCAGTAAAAGTCGTAAAAGGCATCGGTGCCGGAAGCTCGGGCAATGCCGCTTCACCCGGCATCAGGTATTTAGATACTAAGTCGCGTGTAGCATAAAACTTTGGGGTGGTATTACCGGCTTCGTTAATTGGCGCACCATAGTCGTAGCTCGAACAGTCGGGTTTAAACGGACGATCGGCTCCGGCCCAAAAGCCAAATGTAGTACCGCCATGCGCCATATAAATCGAAAATGAAGCACCTTCCTTTAGCATGTACTCCATATCGCGCAGGTAAGGCTCAATATTTCCAAAAGTGTGAGGTGTTCCCCATGTATCAAACCATCCCGAATAGAATTCGCCGCACATCAGAGGCCCTTCGGGTAATATCTCGCGCAGGTTTTCGAATGCTCCTTTAGGATTGGCACCGAAATTAACAACAGGAAACAGATCATCACGGTATCCGTTTTTCAAAGTATGTTTCGGATTACATGCAAATAATGGCACTTCGAAACCGGCGTCGAGTATGGCCTGACGCATCTCGCCCATGTATTCGGCATCATCAGAATAGAATCCGTATTCATTTTCGACCTGTACCATTAAGATAGGTCCACCGTTGGTTACCTGTAAAGGCACCAACTCTTTTCCAACTTCTTTCAGGTAGCGACGGCTTGCTTCAACAAAGCGGGGATCTTTTGAACGAAGTGCAATATCATCGTGCTTGAGCAACCACCACGGGAGGCCTCCCATTTCCCATTCGGCACATACATACGGCCCGGGACGAAGTATAACCCACAAACCTTCTTCCTGAGCCATTTTACAAAACTCGGCCACATCGGCATGGCCTTCCCAGGTAAATTCGCCCGGAGTACGTTCGTGAAAATTCCAGAACATATAAGCACTAACGGTATTCATACCCAAGGCTTTGTTCATTTGCAACCTGTGTCGCCAGTATTCTTTCGGAACACGTGCAAAATGCATTTCACTGCATCGAATATGAAAAGGTTCATTGTCGAGCAAAAAGTCATTCTTCCCTATTTCGAAAGTATGAGCGGGCTGCTTTGTTTCACATGATGAAAGAAAAGTCAAAAAGGAAACTAAAAGAAAAGCAGCGGTGAAAAGAAGTTTTAATTTTCGCATTTTTTAAGTAGTAACTGGTTTTTAATAATGGTTTTCTTAAAAACAAATCTACTTAAATATTGGTATTAATTCTACTCACAAATTCGACCAATATTGTAATTGCCGATTTTTTAATAATTTTTGATGGATTATTTGTAATTCAAAAAGAAGCTGTAGTTAACAATTTTGATTATTATAAAAATATTTTTTACATTGTAAGGGATTTTAAATATCGAAAAAGATTGTATTTTTTTACTTATAAATTTTGTGGAGTCCAGAAACCACTATAAACGGGGCGTATCCGAAAAGCCTTACGAGTAGGAACAAAACTCTTAAACGATGGAAGAACAAAACAATTCTTTAGTCATTAAAACCAGCGATTGGGTAATAACCCTTTTACTTTTAGCTATTCCTTTAGTTAATATTATTATGTTGTTTGTTTGGGCTTTTGGCTCCGGTGCTAATCCTAATAAAGCCAACTTTGCTAAGGCCGCATTAATTTGGGTATTAATCGGGATTGTGATTTATGCGATTGTTGCATTGATATTTGGAGCTGCGCTATTTTCAGCATATTCATAACAAGTACTTTTTTTAAAAACATACGGCATATCGACAGATACGATTTAATATTCACGATCTCTGTCGAAAAAGGCGTTTTGCTGAATAGGTAATTCAGCAAAACGCCTTTCTTTATGTAGTTTGTTCGTACGGCAACGTTTCTTCAACTATAATTTTGAAACCTTAATGCTCTCCTTCTTATCAGCTCCTATTTTTAAAATGTTATTAAGCGAAGCCGGTGTATCTACTGTTACATTAACGTTTTCAGTTTTTGAACCTTCAATTACAATTTCATTTTTGTCCGATGACGGCAATATCAGCTTATCAACCGAAACGTTTTTGGCATTGTAAAACATTACAGCCGGCGAATTTTTGGTTTCCAGCTCAAGGTTTTTGATGTTAATTTCATCAGCATCAATACAAACCAGACCATTATCGGCTGACATTTTTAGGTTTTCAAGGTTTACATTTTCGATGTTCATCTCGGGTAATCCTTGCAAATAAATAGCCTGATGAGCACCACGACAGGTGATATTCTTCATATAGATATCCTTAAACTGTGGCGTTTCCTCACTAACTTCGAACTCAACCTCTTTAATGTCTTTGCCTTCTTTTTGTGCCAGCATTTCGGATACTGAAAGACCACCATAGTAAAGGTTAAACGAAATTGCATTGGTTGGTATATCAAACATATCTACATCAGAGATATAAATACCTTCGACTACACCACCCCGTCCACGGGTGCTTTTAAAGCGCAGCCCCACATCGGTTCCTATAAAAGTACAAGCCGACACGTGCATGTTTTTAACGCCACCCGACATTTCGCTGCCAACAGTAACACCACCATGTCCATGATAAACGATACAGTTTTTCACAATTACATTTTCTGTGGGGATTCCACGATCGCGGCCATCTTTGTCTTTACCCGATTTAATACATATGGCATCGTCGCCAACATCGAAGTTTGAATTGTAAAGCACTACATTTTTACACGATTCAATATCGAGACCATCGCCGTTTTGTGAGTACCAGGGGTTACGCACTGTAATATTACGTACAGTAAGGTTCTCGCACATTAAAGGGTGAATATTCCAGGCCGGAGAATTTTGGAAAGTAGGACCATCGAATAACACTTTGTTGCTTTTTATAATGCTGACCATAACCGGACGCAGAAAATCTTTAATTGCTTCGTAATCCTCAAGATTTTTGAAATTTTCGGGTACATTCATGCCACTCATTTCCATACCTTGCTTAAACTCTTCTGACGGCATCCATATATCACCTCTATCGTTTAAAACACCACCCGAATTCACCAGCTTATTCCACTGACTGTCAGTCATTTTTGATTTTTTCACGTGACGCCAGGCATCGCCCGAACCATCGAAAACACCATTTCCGGTAAAGGCTATATTTTCAAGTTCAACACCGTTAATTGGCGACATACAACGAATGGTATTCAGACCTTCGAAACTAGTTTCAACCAATGGATACAAATCTTTGTTCTTGCTGAAAATAACCAATGCTCCGCTTTCGGTGTATAAATTAATGTTGCTTTTCATAACAATAGGGCCTGTAAGCCAGATACCACGAGGCACGATTACTTTACCTCCACCCTTTTTAGCTACCTGATCAATAGCCTTTGCAAAAGCATCGGTATTCAGAAACTCGCCATCGCCAATGGCTCCAAAATCGGTTATCGAAACCGAATAATCAGGAAAAACTGGCTCCTGTACGTGTGGCATATCAAATTCAACACCATCATAAACCCATAGGTCACTTTCAGCATTCTTCTCTGCCGGAGCAGAGCATGCAAACAGCCCGGATATAAGAATACCGGCGACTGCAGTTTTAAGTAAATTTTTCTTCAAAAACATCATGACATTTTTTATTTATTTTTCAAATCGTATCCAGTCGATATCCATATTGCCGGTATCACTTTCGAGTCCGTCGCGCAATGCGAAGAAACCCACCTTGGCGCCAATCCAACGGCCTGCGCGCGCTTTAAACACCTCGCCTGCCTGGGTAAATCGCTTACCATTTGTACTGTAACTGAAAGTGCACATTCCTTCTTTATCCACTTCAACCCTGAAATAAATTTCTTGACCTTCGTAAGGCTGGCTGAAAATTTCTTTTTCGTGACCACCTGTACGTGCATCCTTACAAGTTACAACTCGTGCAACAAGTTTTCCATCAACTTGTTTAAGTGAGATATATTGATAGTCTTCGCCCATCACTATAAAACCGGCTTCTTCTTCGTTAGCACGAAGTTTAACAGTTGCTTTGGCAGTAGCTGTAAATACCTGGGCCGGAAATTTCTGCAGCAGCAGGTTAGGTACAGGCCACATGTTAAATGCACCTTCGGGACGTGGACGACAGTTCAAACGATAAAACCCGAGGTTTCCGCTGGGGAATCCAAATTTCAGTTTCGGATTGGCATGCCATTGCCATTGAATACCCAGCTTATGGCTGTTGAATTTATCGGAATCGGGAGGTGTAACTACAGACCATTCGTTATCAACGTCAGGTTTTTTGTGTGTACGCACAGGTTCGCCTACACCGTTTCCATCGTAATCGATGCCCATTACCGGCCAGCCGTTTTCCCACTTCATTGGATTAAGGTGAACAATACGTCCATATTCATAATCATCCTGAAAGTGAATAAACCAGTGTTCACCTTTAACCGTTTCAACCCAACCGCCCTGATGAGGACCATTGATATCGGTTGAACCCTGCTCGAGAACTCGTTTTGCTTCGTACGGGCCAAATGGTGTTTTGGCACGCATAGCAAGTTGCCATCCGGGTTTTACACCACCGGCGGGAGCAAAAATATAGTAATAACCGTTGTATTTGTAGAACTTTGTTCCTTCAACTGTTGGATTATCTTCGTGACCGTCGAAAACCATTACGGCATCGCCAAAAAGAGCGCTGCAATCAGGTTTCATTTCCTGAACAATCAAAACCGATTTAACACCTGCACGACTTCCGGCAAAAGCATACGACAAGTATGCACGTCCGTCGTCGTCCCAAAGCGGGCTGGGGTCAATTAAACCTTTACCAGCTTTTACAAGATAAGGTTTAGTCCATGGCCCTTTGGGATCATTGGTCTTTACATAATAAATACCGAAGTCAGGGTCGCCCCAAAAAATATACAATTCGCCTTGATGATAACGAATGCTTGGTGCCCACACTCCATTTCCATGCTGCGGAATATCAAACACTTCAACCGGAACAGCTTCGGGCAGTGCATACGAAATCAACTCCCAGTTAACTAAATCTTTTGAATGGAGAACCGGTAATCCGGGTACACAGTTAAACGACGATGAAGTCATATAGTAATCGTCGCCTACACGACATACATCGGGGTCGGAATAATCTGCATAAATTATGGGGTTGGTAAAAGTTCCATCGCCATTATCAGACACCCAAACTTTCGACACAAATGTATCGCCATCGCCTCCACCAGCCGAAAAAGCCGGCAATGCTAAAAATGCAGCTGCAGCTACAAAAATAATTCTCAATTTTTTCATAATTATCATCTTTTATTTATCATCATTTATGTTTCCACTCGCTATAATTTAAAATAGTTTCGACGGAATAATGCCAGGCTTCGTTATCAGACAATTGATGCGACCATTTAACGCGGCTTTTAGGGTTTGCACCTGGTCCATAGTTTTTATACTCGGCATAGTACGCGGTTTCTTCCCTCTCGGGAGTATCCCAGTTGTGCCATCCTTCGGGACGAATATGGATGCCAAGATTGCAATTCATATAAACCACATTGGCATAGTCGCGCCACGGACGGCCTAAATATACTTTTGTTATTCCTGGTGCAGCTTTAATTTCACAATCTTTAAATACATACCCAAAACGTGCCTGCTTGGGCGTAGATGCTGAGGTGATAAAAGAATGTTTCTTGCATAATATTTCGCAACGCTCAAAAAGTGCTGTTGCCGAACCCATAATAAAATTAGTTGTACCTTCAATTTTGCAGTCGCGGTAATACTGACGATAAAAATCGCCATGAGCACAAAGCGCATCCTGGTTGCCTTTTATATTACAATTTGTAACCAAACAACGATCTCCATTCATATACAATGCAATAGCCTGCCCTCTTAAACCTTCGCTATTTTCGACAGTTAATTTCTCCAGTTTAATATCATTAGCATCCACTTTCAGTGTAAACGAAGTAGCTGTAGTGATATCATCTTTCCCGGCAAAATCATCCCAGGTAATTATTGTTCGTTCAGCCCCTTCACCCAATAAATGCAAATTATCCTTACCCTTCGGAATCAAAACCTTCTCGTTGTAAACACCTGATTTTATATAAATTACAGCAGTAACATCATCATGTACTATAGCAGCATCTATTGCCGACTGAATGGTTTTATAGTTACCACTCCCGTCGGCTGCCACAATGAATTTGTTACTGTTGCTTTCACATCCAGTAAAAGCAACAAACAACAATACGACAACGATAATATTAAAAACCCACTTCATGATATATCAATTTAACTTAACCGGATTCCAACCATCCAAAATATTTTCGATGGTATAATCAGCACGTTGCGAATCGCTTAACTGGTGTGACCAACTTACTCGTTTATCGGTATTGGCACCAGGCCCAAAGTTTTTGTATTCGGCATAGAAAGCCGTTTTTTCATTTTCGGTTTTACCCCAGTTATGCCACCCCTCCGGGCGAATAACATTACTCAGCTCACATTCGATAAAAACAGTTTTGGCATTAGGACGCCAGGGGCGGCCAAAATAAACAGATCCGGGTTCGGCGTTTCCATGAATTTTGCAATTCCTGAATACAAAGCCAAATTCGGTATCAGCATTGGTTGAAGCTGCTGTTATGTAGCCATGACGCTTACAGAATATTTCGCAATTATCGAACAAAGCGGTTGACCAACCAAAGATAAAATCAACCGTACCTTCGATATAACAGTTTTTGTAGTATTGCCGGCTTTTATCTCCATGAGGATACAAAGTATCCTGATTACCAAGGAAACGACAATTTTCGAAGAACACACAATCGCCATCAATACGAACAGCTACTGCTTGCCCCACTTCTCCGGCCGAATTTTCGAAAGTAATATTCTTTGCCGTGAAATTATCGCCAAAAACGAAAAAACCCGAAGAACCGGTAGTACCCATGTCTTCGCCAAAACGATTCTTTTTTGATGCAAAATCGTCGTTGGTAAGAATGGTTTTATCTACACTTTCGCCAATAAAAGTAATGTTGTTTTTCGAGGCAGGAAGCACCAGTTTTTCTTTATAAATTCCGTTTTTGATAAAAATCTTCGTCTCGTTCTTTCTAAAATCGGGTACAGCATTGATTGCTTCCTGAACAGTTTTAAAATCACCGTCGCCGGCAGCCGACACCACAAAATCATATGCATTATTGGCCGAGAAACCAACATATGAGAACAAAACAAAGGACAAAAAACCGAAAAATACAAAGAGTCGTTTCATATACTACGATATTTAAAAAGCAACAACATTTTTTGTCTGGGCCAGATTATTTTCGTCAGTTACACGTACTATAAATAACGAACTGTCGCACCCTGCCATAGATATCTCCACCCGTTTCCTGCTTGGGTTAACGCTTTCGATTAGTGAGCCACTAAGCGAAAACACTTCTACCCTTTTAATCGATCGATCGCCGTTTACGATAATAGATTGCGATGTGGGATGGTAAAAAGCCCGGTACAATCCGGGAGAAGCAATACTTTTTCCCGAAGAAGTGCTTTCATCAACAAAAATCAATTCTGCATCTTCGATTTGTGCATCAATAATGTGCTGCACCAAACTATTCAGATACACCTCAACATTTGGATACTGTTCGTCGAGTGAATTTTTCCATGCATCATTTTTATCGTTAGAATCAAGACCATTAGCTGTTTCCCACTCATCGGGCATACCATCTTCATCGGTATCGGCGGGGGCTTCAGTCGAAGTTAGTTCAGGCCATCCACCCACTGCCTCCTGCGTATCAATAATCCCGTTAACACTTCCGTTTCCTCCATCCATAAAAGTTGCAGTGCCTGTACGCACATCGTGGATAACCCTTTTATCAACGGTATCGCGCACGAAACTGGCACCGGCATAATCGACTACCTTTTCGAAAGCCATTTCGGCAGAATGAGTATGCACATAACCCGTTGGATGTGGCTTTTCAATCTTCATCTCAGCTTTATCCTCGGCCGATACAAAACCGTAGCTGCCATGAAACTGGTTATATACACCGTAAGTCCAATTATCGTTAGTTGCACGTTCCGACGCTTCTAGTACATTGCCATCGATATAAAACTTACCCCACATTTTATAAGTTGCCTTATCGGCTTCTTTTTCATAATCGATTGAAACAATTCGCTCAATTTTACTGGTGGCCGGTCCGGGTTTATAATAACAATTTACAATGTTCACATTCATTGCTTCGCCACCATAACAACTGTTACCCTGCCAGTTATAAACAACATTATTACGAAGATCAACAGCATCGGTTAATGCAAACGGGTCGCCGTTGTATTCGCCAAGCCGTGGGTTACGACTATCGTGATGAGCAAGCAGATTATGATGAAAAGAGGCATTTTTTCCTCCCCATATTCCGCCATAACCATGCGAACCTTTATCGTGCACCGAATTGCGTAAGCTTTCGGAAATAATACACCACTGCATCGTAAAGGTTTCGTTTTGGTAAAAAGACACCGTCTCATCGGTTGACCAGCTCATTGAACAATGGTCGATCATAATGTTCTTTTTAAAACGCCCGCCCAGTGCGTCACCTTCGCCGCCTGAATCGCCCATACGAAAACGCATAAAACGAATAATAACATTGTCGGCTCCAACAGATACAGGATAACCCGCCAGTGTAATTCCGTCGCCCGGTGCTGTTTGGCCGGCAATAGTAATATTTGAATTGTTTATTTTTAGTTCACTTTTAAGATAAATGGTTCCCGAAACTTTAAACACAACAATACGAGAACCACTTGCTCCAACAGCCGTACGTAACGATCCCACAGTATAATCATCGTTCAGATGGGTTACGTAAATTATTTGTCCACCACGCCCACCGGTAACAAAACGGGCATGACCATCGGCACCTGGGAACGCTGGTGTTGCTTCGTTTTGAGCAAAACCCATCACCGACAACAGCATTAAAAATGCAAAAAGCTTAATATTTGAAAATATAATCATCATATAAATTTTTATCAGCAATAATTCATCTAATTATTTTACAATATGTTTCGTTACACCACAGAATCCGTCAACGGTGTATGAAACAATAAAAATCCCGCTCCCGAAATTCTTCATATTTACAAAAGGATTGATGCCTTCGTTAACTTTGACGCCTGAAATATTATAAATTTCAAATGAGATATTGTTACCTTTAAAGTTGATCATATCTTCGTTTATTAAAACAACGTCATTCTCAAAGCTTTCAACACCAACATATTCGCCAACAATAAATGCACCCTCTCCTTCGAACCACTCGGGGTTAGATGAAGCATCGTACCTCCCATCGGCAAGTTGCTGATCATTTATTGTAAGTTCATCAAGTTTTACTTCGGCATTAAGTTCTGCTTTTCCATTATTTTTGATCGACATTGCCAGGCTGCCTGTTGCTGCTTTGGCATGACTAAAAATCACTTTGTTTCCGTTATCTATATCGATAAAACCGTTGCCAAAAGCATTTTCAACCTGTCCGTCGAACATTGAAACATAAGGATCGGACGGATATTTTGAGCTGATAGCCGTAGCATCCCACACGCCGAAGAAACCGCTATTGTTGCCTTGCAGCACTACTTTACCAATGTTTACCGTTCCTTTTCCATTGTTCAGCGCAGTAACAACATGGTTGCCGGTAAAAGTTCCGGGCATTACCATTTGAGAGCCCGAAGCATTTCCACTTTCCATAACCAATAGAATATCACCTTCGAGTACCACAGAAGCTGTTAGCGTAAAACCGCTACCTCCGGTATTGTAGCTGAAAGAAGTTCCATCCTGCATGGTAATAGTACCCGTACATACATGGTCGCCCCCTCTTAGTCTGATTCTTCCGTTACCGGTAACAACAATATCGGCTTCGAAAACGGTACTGGTAGTTTCCATTTCTAACCCGCAATACACCGTTTCGCCGGCTTCGGGCATTAACGATGGCACAAAATGCGCCGGGTTGTCCCAGTTGCCATTTTCGCCTCCAATAAACTGAAACTCGCTGGGGCGGCCAACCAGCACCATACCATCGCCTGAAATAATTTCAGGATTAGTTGCAGCAGTGTAGTTGCCTACTCCTTGTAAAGTATTGTCAATAAAGAATTCACTGGTCGTAACCGTAGATGAAAGATTCAACGCGGCATCACTAACCACATACAGCTTAGAAGTAGGTTGAAAAGCCAGATCGTTTGACACTGATAAGATTGCACCGGCATTTACTGTTACGTTGCCTTTGCCCAACGAATTCTCAGCAGTAGCTTCAATTTCACCCTCTTCGATAATCACTTCTCCCGAAAATCCGGAGTTATCGGAAGCCAGAATCAGTTTGCCACTACCGTTTTTAACCAGGCGGTGCACGCCTGATATTGATGCATCAAGTGTAAATGTGCCTTCTATTTCGAAGGTGATAATATCTTTTGTTGCAATTTTGCCACTTAAGGTAGCATCGCTATCGGCAAAAATAGTTGTTCCAAAAACAGCGATGTAGTTTGCAGTGCTGTTTGCAGCTACTTTAAGCACAGCATTTTCGCGCAGGTTTAAATCGGCAGCAAAGGTTCCGCCATTGGCAACTACTGTATCGGATGCAGCTACGTTAGCCGTTTCTCCCTGTGCAGGAACTGCCTGGGGATCCCAGTTTGTTGTTTCGTTCCAGCTATTGTTATCGTTGCCCCCTGTAAAGTTGTAACTCTGGCTCATTGGCACTTCAGCAGCGGGATTCCAGTTATCGTTGCCAGCTAGTACTTTTTCGGCAGTATAATTCAACGCTTCTGCATCGGTTAGTTCACGCAGACCAGCCCAGTTGGCACGTCCACTCATATCGGCACCTGGCCCGGTATTCTTATATTCATAAAGATGAAGCTTGTCGCTGGTTGCAGCATAATCCATATTCCACGTATCGCCCCAACCTTCGGGATGAATCATATCGGTCATGTTACAATATAGCCACGCTACTTTTGGATAGTTATGCCACGGACGTCCCAAACGTATTTTGGATCCGTCGTCGCCGGCACGCGGACTGTTTTCGGCATAGGTTATATCGCATTCATAAAACACAAAACCATACTGTTTCGATTCAGCTGTTGATGGTGCGGTAATCCAGCCACCACCCCAACTTCGGATTTCGCAGTTATCGAAAAAAGCGATACCACCACCGTAAATGTAATCGGTACGACCTACGACCAAACAGTTTTTAAAATATATACGTTCACCATCGTTCCACAGGTATATTGTATCCTGGTATCCTTCGAGATTACAATTTACAAACACCACCTTATCGGAACGTACAGTTATTGCCTGTGCCTGACCAACCGGGCCGGCTGTATTCCTGATTGTAAGATTTTCAGCTTTAAAACCATCACCGTGTATTGTTAATGTAGCCGAAGTACGAATATTGTCACCTGTCCATAAGGCTGCATCTTCGGTAGGACATTTACCATCGGCACAATCGTAAATATGATAGCTGATTATGGTTTCGTCGCGACTTTCGCCTACAAGGGTAATATTTTTCTTATCGGCGGGTACGATCAACTTCTCGGTATCGTAAACGCCCCTTTTAATGTAAATTATTGTTTGTCGGGTACTATTCGATTCAACAACATCGATGGCATCCTGAATTTTAGTGAAGTCGCCACTTCCGTCGAGCGCAACAACCATGTCGGCTTCGATAGCACTTTGCCCTAGCGTAGTAAAGGTAAGTAACAATGAGATTGCAAATAAGTAAAGTTTTGTCATAATTTGATTGTGATAAAAGTTAATGAGGTCAATGTTTTTTTGATAATTAATAAACTACATTCCTGCCCGAAGGCAGGAATGTTGTTTATTAAAAACTAACCTTTAATAATAATAAGAACAGCCGGATTAACCGGTAAATATTACAAACCAACTCTCCAGCGCGGATCTCCGCTATCGCCTTTTCCCTGGAAAGCATTATCAATTATATTAAAATCACTATTGATCGGATCAGCCCATAAATCAGCCGGCAATCCGTCATACAGGAACGAAGGCATTGCTGGTATTTCGTTTGAATACATGCTGAACAGTGAAGTGGCATAGGTATTTTTAATATCGAAAACAGTATTTGCCATACCTTCGGTACCTTTTATTCCATAATCTTCTTCGTCGGCCATGTTCCAGCCATGTCCCCAAATTGTATTGTGAATTTTAACACCATTAGCTACATCGTCGTTTCCGGCACCACCACGCCAGCGGAAAATCTGACGGCCTTCCTCGGGAGCTTCGTGAATTGTACAGGCATCTATTGTAATAGAATTGCTGGCTGATCTACTAACCAAAAACGATTGACAACGATGGAAAGTAGAATTTGACAATATAAAATCGCCAACCGACCATGTTTCAATATCAACAGTCATTACACCGTATCCCTGGATACTATCAACAACACAATCGTTAATTCTGTATTCACCCAATGTACCTTCGCCACCTTTCATACGCATGACACCACGCAATGAGTGAATTGTACACGATTCAAAACTAATTTTGTCAATACTACCCGATAGATCGAGGTTGAAGACATAATTACTGCCAAAATCTCCTTTAAATGAAATCCCGGTAAAAGTAATGTCTCCAATTGTTGCACCATCTTCAATATTGAAGTTCGAGCTACAATCTATAGTAGGCATTGACTGAACAAAACTGTACCCGGCAACAAAATTTAATCCACCAGAGAAAACATAACCACTTGCTTCGTAAACAACGGCACCATCGAGCAGAACAAAAGCACCGTCAGGGGCATTGGCAAGAACAGTTGACAAGTTAGTAAGTGTATCTGAAACAGTTAAGTCGATCACTTCGCTGTCGCCAAATTCTAGAGCCGCCCGGGTTGTATATATTTCCCAGCCTCGTATTTCATCACCACTATAAATCGCAATCTGGTACTGCGTTTCAGGTTCTAAGTCGGTAACAATTACTTCGCTCGAATCACGTTCTTCGTCCGACACGTCAAACACTGATAACGGATTATCGAGTCTCAGATCATCAATAGAAAACACTTTAACCGTAGTAATTGGCTGACCAATTGGTGTCCAAAAAACTTTTGCACGTGTATCAAGAATATCAAATTGTGTTGGCACTCCCTGGTTTGATGGGAATTTTTGTGTGCGTACACTTCCTAACAACGAAGGTTTGCTGTCGAATTCATCTGAATCGGCAATAGCAGTTACCCTTATTTGATAAATGGTAAACCACAATAATTCTTCACCAACTCTTGCTTCATCAATTACAAAATAGTTTGTATCAACTTCAAAAGAATAATCGGTAGTTACAAACGAGTCGCGACTTACTTCTACAATATACGATTCGGCCTCTTTCATTTTACCCATCTCTACAATAATTGTATTCTCAACAGACATTAAGCCTTCTTCATTTTGTAAAACAGGCTGAAAAAGCCGGGTGCGTTCAAACACTTCATCTTCTTTACAGGCATTAAATACCATAAGGCCTGCAACGAAGAATAGCATCAGCTTAAATATATTTGATTTATAATTTTTCATTCGTCAAAATTTTAAATGATTTAACAATTAATCAGTATGCTTATTAAAAACCGTATCCATCGTTTTTCAATAAACCTTTACTATTCTCAATTCCAAGTGTCGGAATAGGGAAAACGTATCTTACTACACCAGCAGGAAC
>JAQICD010000079.1 GCA_027858715.1 Prolixibacteraceae bacterium | reverse complement strand
GCCATTGCTAAATACAGAAGTATAGAGAACCCGATGTTTGCCGACTGGGTATCGCCAGAGGAAAACCAATTGGCATTGAAAACGATAATTCAGGATATGGAAAGCGATTTGGATAAAATATCCGATCCTATTCCAATACCTGCCATTTCAACAATTATTAAAGATTCTGACGAAAACCTGTTGTTTTTCGAGTATCCAAAAGAGGATGACACCAATACATTCAATGTGTGGGTGATGCAAAACGGAGGCGAATTTATTTGCCAAAGTAGTTTTGTGAGCGACGAATACAACCTTCAGATAAACCCATCGAAAATGGTTTTTCGTGATGGCATGATTTATAGCCTGCAAACACTAAAACAAGCCGAAGGGCTACCGCTTCGTCTGGTTCGCTTCAAGCTTGAATAAATAAAAATGGAAGATTTCATTTGTTCACCAAACTTGAGCACCTACATCTGTATGATGATTTTTCTAAAATTGAAAGAATCCTCCAACCGATAATTCTTTTAATGAATGAAGTCTTCCCAAGAAATCAAGTTCTTTTTCGAGACGAAGAATGGGCTCGCTTAATGGCTCATCGGTTAAGTCGAATGTTCCATAATGCCCCGGAATAAAATATATACCGCCCAAATCAAGAAAAGCTTTGGCTGCTTCTTTGGGGCTCATGTGTGATTCGGACATTAACCATGCAGGAGAATAGGCTCCTATGGGCAGAATACACACATCGATATCTCCAAAAAGTTCATGTATTTCCGAAAAATGATCACCATAGGCTGTATCCCCTCCAAAATATATTTTAATAGTATCGGTAACAATAAGAAAGCTTCCCCAAAGTGTTTTGTTAAAATCGAACAAGCCCCTTCGCCCCCAATGATTTGAAGGCAAAAATATTATTTGTACATCTTCATTAATTATATACTCCTGAAACCATCCGGCCTCTTGTCGCTTAATGCCTTTCATTTTTCTGCTTGAAAATAACCGCTCTGCTCCAAGTGGCATCAATACCTCTACCTGTGGATTTAAAACTTTGATTTTTTTCATTGACTTTTTATCGAAATGGTCACGATGGTCGTGCGAAACTAAAATATAGTCCACGGGGTAAAAAGATTTATCGGACAATGGAAGTTTAACCAGTCTTTTTGATGTGGGAATATCATACAATACCGGATCAGTTATGATATTTATGCCATTCACCGAAATTAAAAAAGTTAAATGGCCAAGCCAGGTTACACCGTCACTTTTATTAGAAAAGGGTGCTGGATTTTTTACTTTCAGTGAGTATTGGTCATTACGCTTTTCAAGTTTCTGCGGATTTTTACTAAACTTCCATTTCAGCACTTTACTAAGCGGTGGTCTTTTTACAACATTGTTGTTATAGAACCGGCCATTTCTGTAATAATTTCCGGCCCAGGACTCTTTTACACCCGGCAGGTCAGGGTTTATCTTTCTCTCTGTCACTGTTGATTTATTTGTCATTTCTGAATAAAAAGTCAAGATAATAATCAATGTGCATATTAAACACTTCATTGCTATCAACTTTAAGTCTAAAAATGCAACTTTTTTGTAACATGCTTATGGATTCCTGCCTTTTGATATTTTTCGATAACACCCCGAAATTGCTCTTTGTGCTTTTTAAAAAATGATTTCCAGATGATCCCTACAACAATAATGTCATTAAAAATGAATTCATATACTGATTTCGATTTGTTTCTTTTCACTGCGTTATAAAGTTTGTCGGTGCTATAATTTATCCGCTTTTTAATATTCTTGCTCAATGGGTTGTGATTAAAACCGATTTTAATCAAATGACTGACAACAACAGTTCCCCCGGAAACGACAAAAAATTTATTCAGTATTTTTCTGGCTGAATGGCCATCAGCAATCTCGTAACTAACACCTGTAGAATCAAGTCTAATATCCTAAATCTAACAATCTATTATTTCAACTGTTTTTGTAGCAAATATTCATCTTCCCAACCAATAGGAGTGCGTATCCAGTTGGTTTTGGTTCCTGTTATTTTGTAGCTCGCTTTTTCAAAAAGTTTCAAACTGGCAATGTTTGTTGACAATATGTTGGCATAAAGTTGTGCTATTCCCAGTTCGTCGCGAGCATAAAGCGCAATAGTTTCAAGTGTGCTCAATGCAAGCCCTTTGCGGCGTTCGCTGCTTTCGTAAATCATAATGCCTATTCCGGCACGCGAGTGGTAAGGGTCGAAATCGAAAAGCTCGATGGTGCCTACAGCCCTCTGGTTTTCGTTTTCAATAATTAAACGCAATTCTTTGCTTTCCCATATATCGCAGTGCGAAGCTTCGATGTATCGTAATAAGTTGTGTTTCGAAATGGGTGCATGCAGGTTGCTTACATGCCAGCTTTCGGTATTGTTTTCCCATTTGTACAGCATTTCGATGTCGCTTGGTTCGAGTGCCCGAAGGGTGATATGGTTATGTTGAATGTTCATTGCTGACCCAGTTTTGCAAACGATTTAAACACAATTTCAATGTCTTTTACAACTTTATAATCACGTGCGTACAGCACGTTTAATCTTTCAGTTACTTCCGTCTCGGGGTTATCAATATCGAGGGCGTCGGTTGTTGTTAGTATTCCTTTTTGCACTATTGGCAAACCCAGGTAAAGCTCGGTGTTTACTGGGTGATATCCTACCCAGCTGTATTTTTTTGAAATTACCTTGAAAATATTTTTAAAAAAGCCTCCTTTATTTTTTACGAACCATACGGATATAAAACTGAAAATAAGTAATCCAACTGCAAAAACAACATCAAACAGACGTTTATTGCGACGATTTTTTTCGCGGGTTATGGCATTGACATTAACCACGTATAAATCGCCGGCGGTTTCAATCGAGTTGCTGCCTATTATCGACACACTGGCAGGAGGAGCAATTTTGTATTCAATATTGAAATCGGAAAGAAGCATCATGGTTTGTATTACCATTTGTGAGCTGATGTCTTCAGCACAAAATATCAGTTCCTCTATATGGTTTATGCGAATAATTTCGCGAACCTGATAAATAGAGCCAAGGTATCGTTCGGAACGTGGTTTACGTTTAGGCGAAATGTAACCCACCAGATTGGTAGGTATGCCGGTTTTTTTAAGCATGTCGCGTACGCGCTTACTTTCTTTTTTAAGACCGATAATGGCTACACGTTTGGGTTTTCGGGTTCCAAGCCTGAATTTATTTCCGCCTGCAAAATGTAACAGCACTCTTTCGGAAAATATTATAAAAGTGGCCATTAATGCACCCATAAGTATAATGGCTCGCGAAAAGCGCATACTATTTGGTAAAAGCGAATAAATTACCAGGATAAAAACGGTGCCCGATGCCAGTCCGCGTAATATTTTCAACAAACTAACCGGACGGTCGTATCCGCCTGAGTAGTAAAGTGCTACCAGCCACGAAAGAATATAAGCTGGTACAATAAACATGATGAGTGAATCGGGATAATAATCGGGCTCGTAGCGAAAATTTTCCCAGTAGGGGAGTAAAATCAAAAAACCCAACCAGATACAAATAAAATCGAGAGCTGGAAGCCACATTTTTTTGAAAAGTCGGTGTGTGGCAGCAATCAATGCTCTAAAATAAATGGCCAGATGAATAAAAACAGAGAAAAAGCCGACATATTGTTTCGAAAAATGTTTTCGGGCAAAAATAATCATAGCGTTGTAAAACATACGCACATAATTCAAACTCCCCTTTTTGGTGCTTTCTCCCTTGTAGTGTATGATTGTTGTATCGGGGAAATAGTAATTTTTGTAACCGCTTTTTGTTATTCGGTACGAAAGGTCAATATCTTCGCCGTACATAAAATAATCTTCGTCGAGTAGGCCTGAAACATCGAGTGCTTCTTTGCGCATAAACATGAAGGCACCGGCCAGCACATCAATTTCGTGAATTTCGTCGTTGCTCAAATACGACAGGTGATATTTGCCAAATTTTTTTGATTTTTTGAATAAGGTCGATAAACCAAACATTTTATAAAAAGCAACCCAGGGCGTTGGCAGCCCTCGTTTCGATTCGGGAAGAAAAATACCGCGTCCGTCAATCATTTTAACACCCAATGCCCCGGCTTCGGGGTGGGCATCCATAAATGCGATTATTTTTTCAAATGAATCTTCCTCAACAACTGTATCGGGGTTGAGTAATAAAACATACTGGCCTGTTGACTGACGTATAGCCTGATTGTTGGCGATTGAAAAACCAAGGTTTCGTTTATTGGCAATAAGTTTCACCCGGAGAAATTTATGAATAAGCATACCAATAGAACCGTCAACAGAGTTGTTATCGACAACGAATACTTCAGCTTCAATGTTTTTAGTGGCTTTTTCTACCGAGTGCAGGCACTGTTCAAGAAAGTGCTTCACATTATAGTTTACAATAACTATCGACAGCTTCATTTTATTCCTGCTAATTTACGTTTCCAGAAAGGTTTGCGTTTGTTCAGCCTTTTCGAGTTGTCCGAATCCTCGGGATGCAACATCTGGTAAATTTCGCCCCACGATAAAATACCGCCAAGGTTACGGTCGTCGATATAACAATCGCAATCGATTTTTCGACTCTTTTTTGAGTCAAATTCTTCTTCAGGATAGCTGCTGTTTATTGCATAAAATTCGAGCTCGTTTCTGCGACAGAACTCAACAGCTTCGTCAAGAGTTTTACCCGAACGGTAAGACCACAGAATTAGCAAGTGACCTTTCTCCTGTAACATTTTTAGTGTTTGAAATGCAAACGGCCTTACCCTGCCAATTTCGGGATATTTATGCTCAACTATTGTACCGTCAAAATCGATTGCTATCTTCATATTTTTTGGTTTTACTACAAAAGTATCAAAATGTTTATGTAATGAAGGTAAGAAACCTAAAGTAAACAACGTAATTTAATGCACTAAAGTATCGGAATAATTAATGCGGTTCACAATTGAGCGTCCTAAAGTAAGTTCATCGGTATATTCGAGTTCGCCACCAATTGAAACGCCACGTGCGATAGTGCTAACTTTAACTTCGAGGTTTTTTAGTTTCTTGTAAATGTAGAAATTGGTGGTGTCGCCTTCCATGGTAGTGCTAAGTGCCAGAATAACTTCGCTTGTATCGTTTTTCTTTACTCGTTCAACCAGCGAGTCTATTTCGAGTTCGCCCGGCCCAATACCATCCATAGGTGAAATAACCCCGCCAAGTACGTGATAGCGTCCATTAAACTGATGTGTGTTTTCGATAGACAGTACGTCGCGGATGGTTTCAACAACGCAGATAACCGAATCAGTACGCGACGGGTTGTTGCAAATGTTGCAGATTTCGGTATCCGAAATATTGTTGCAGATTTTGCAGTGTTTAATCTCTTTCCGAAGCTGAGTAATAGCATTTCCAAAAGCCTCAACATCGGTTTTATCCTGCCGCAACAGATGTAGCACCAGCCGCAAAGCCGTTTTACGTCCTATGCCCGGAAGTTTGGCAAATTCTTCAACAGCACTTTCCAGTAATTTCGATGGATATCTATCGTTTAGCATGATTTTCTATTCCTTGATGCATCTTACCGAAAAACTCAGGTCTTTATTCGCTCCGATTACGCCTGTACTCTTCTTGTTATATGCCAGGCTTCCGACCCATGCATGATCGTTGTTTTCAGTATCGCTTGTCCACCAGTATCCAATTTCGTTTAATGATGAGAACCCGTTATAGGTCAAAAACCCTCCGGGTAACAGTGATAATTTTGACTTGTTGTTGCTGTTGGGACTGTAACCAGCAGAATTTTCAACATTTGACTTTAGCCACATACATGCCGATGCAATATCTTTGGCCATAAAAAACAGGGTGTCGTTGTCGTAAGGGTTGTCTTCAAGATTTTCATAAGCCTCGTAGCCGGTATTTAGTGAGCGGCCAACTATTTTGCTCATTTCTGTCCATTCGTCTTTTGTAGGTAGTCTCCAGCCTTCGGGACAAACATTTACCGCTGTTTCGTAATTATACAACACGCCAAGCTGACTGTAATAAACGGTTGATTTAGCTTCATTTACGTCGGTACCCGAGTAATCGTAAACATAGTAGCACTCTTCATTAGGATTAAGAGATGTATGCGCAGTGATTTCCGGCATATATTTCAGGTTTTCTGACATCCACACATGTTTACCAATTTGAATTGTTCGGTATTCGATAGAATCGCGCGTGTCGAGAAACATTTCGTAGCTATCGCTGCTACCAAAGCATAAATCTTCGTTATATTCAAGCCCTGGTTCCACTTCTTCGGTGCACGAAAAAAAAATTGCCAATGCAACCATTACCTGCAATATGTTACGTAGTGTGATATGCATAACTCATCGGTTTAATTGTTGGTAAAAAAACTTTTATTTTTTGTTGCTAAGCAGTATTTCGTATTCATTGGAGTTCGAAAGTATTTCAAGTGCCCTGACAATGGTTTTGTCTTCATCGATTGTTGCTTTGGCCGTTCCTTTTTGATAGTAATATCTCGAAACGATTTCACTTTTTAGCATTCTCGATATTTCTTCCCTGAATTTTTTCAGATCGCGATCCAAATCAAGCGCCAGTTTATCTTCAAGTGCTTCAAACTGCTCATTAGCCAACTCGAAATACTTTTCTTCTTCGGCCTGCTCCCTTAATTCTTCAAGCATTTGTTGTGTGCGCGATGTATATTTAAAGCTGCCGTCTTCAACAAAATTAATAAAATCGTTATAGATATCATCGGAAACTTCAAATTCTTCGGGTTGGGCAATTTCTTTGTTTTCAGCTGCAAAACGGGTTGCAAAGTCGAATATTTTAAATTGTTGAATTAATTTTATCGTCAGGTTGCTGATTTTTTCATTCTCTACTTCAATATCGGGGCGTACACCTCCCCCATCGTAAACTTTTCTTCCGTTTCGTGTTTGAAATTCGCTGATCAGAGAGTCGGGTACATTCCCTACGCTACCGTCTTCATTTCGATGCGAATAATCAAGTGTCTGGATACAACGCCCGCTGGGTATGTAGTATTTAGCGGTAGTTACTTTCAGCTTGGCATTGTAGCTCAGGTCACGGGTAGTTTGCACCAGTCCCTTACCAAATGTGCGTGCTCCCAGCACAACACCGCGGTCGAGATCCTGAATAGTACCCGAAACAATTTCGGAGGCCGAAGCCGAGCCACGGTTAACGAGCACTGCCAGGGGCATAATGGTATCAACCGGATTTCCCGTGGTTTTGTAAGTTTTGTCCCATTGCGAGACTTTGCCTTTAGTACTCACAACTTCCTGATCTTTACCAACAAACAGATTTGCAATATTAACCGATTCTATAAGCAGACCACCAGGGTTTCCCCGCAAGTCGAGTACAAGTTTTTCAGCTCCGTTTACTTCTTTTAGTTCAAGCAGTGCTTTTTTTACTTTTTCGCCACAATCCTTCGTGAAATTAGTAAGACGTATGTATCCTGTTTTATCGTCAAGCATTCCGTAATAGCTAACCGGATCGATTGATATTTTTTCACGTACAATATCAAATGTTACCGGCTTTTTTTCGCCGTACCGTTGAACCTTTACTTTTATAGTTTGTCCGGCAGCACCTTTCAGTAAGTTGCTTACATCTTCAGTGTTTAGGTTTTCAACACTTTTACCGCCTACTTCCAGAAAAACATCCCCTGCTTTGAGGCCGGCTTTTTGAGCCGGAAAACCTTCATACGGATCCGAAACAACAATCTCGTCGCCATGTTTCGAAATCAGCGCGCCTATACCCCCGTATTCGCCGGTGGTCATAAACCTGAAATCTTCAATATCACTTTCGGGTATGTAAGTTGTATATGGGTCGAGCGATTTAAGCATTTCATCGATACTGGTTTTTACCAGCTTGCCGGGATCAACATCGTCAACATAAAAAGTGTTGAGTTCTCTGAAAAGTGTATAGTAAATATCCAGATTTTTGGCAATCTCGAAATTCTTATTGTCGGTGTTGTTTAACCCCATAAAAACAAACCCCGATATTACCAGGGTTAAAGCAACAACTATAGCGTTCTTTTTAATCTTCATTTATCATTAATTTTTTATGAATTTACAATAACACGAAAAACCTATTGGCTTAACTGAAAGAGCAAAAATAACAATTCAGACGGTGGAACGTTTCAAAATTGTATTAAAGTTTGTAAAAATGGAGTTCGGTAGTCGTATATATTTATTATTTTCAATTGTGACTCATAGCTTGCATCGATTTTTTTCGGGGAAATTCGCATATAGTCAGTCGCGGTTGTGGTTCGCGTCCGAATCATATTCGTTTCATTCTTATTCCGAAAAAAACTCGCGTGCCTTAGCAATCTGGTTGTTTGTTCCAAGTGCATAAACTATATCACCAGCGCACAACATGGTGTCGGCTCCGGGGTGTTCTATCAGTTCTTTTCCGCGTTTAATCGAAAGTATTGTAACCCCTGTACGGTTTCGTAGCCTTGAGTCGTTTAGTGCCATTTTGTTAACCTCAGAATTTTCATCAACTGTAATTACTGCCACTTCAAGATGTTCAAGCTCTTCGAATAGTGTAGGTTTATTCCGCACATCTTTTTCACGGAAAATACCATAATAGTTTTCGCGAATATCGTTGGTGATTTTTCGAATTTGGCTTTGCGTGTACAAACGATGCGTAAGAACTCGTGTAAACAAATCGATGGCTATTTCAAGTTTTTCAGGCATTACCTGGTCTGCACCAAGTTCATATAGTTTCTCGATATCTTCAGTTTGTTTTGCGCGTACCACAATGTATGCATTGGCATTCATGTGCCTTACTTTGTCTAAAATAGCCATTGCCGGTATGATATCTCCAACCGAAATTACAACTACATCCGACAAATGAACATGGGCTTTTTCTAAAATCGGCTCGTTTACAGCATCACCATAAATAACGGTTTCACCATTTTTTTGCCTTTCTCGCACAATCGACGGGTCAAACACAATTGCTGCATAGGGCAGTTTAACAAGTTTTGCCATTACCGATAATTTAAGTGCCGAAGTATCTTTCCCGATGATAACCAAGTGGTTATTCAGTTCTGGAATTTCAATCTCAGGAAGCGGGAACAGTCCTTTCCTCAGTACTTCGGGAATAAAATTGAATTTAAGCAGCATGTCGGCAAAGCGTGGGGCACCTTGTATTATAAATGGTGAAAGTGCCATGGTTATAACTGCGACAGCCAGAAAAAGCTGGTAATAAAATCCGGAGATAACATCGTTTTCCAATCCTAATTTTGCAAGAATAAATGAGAATTCTCCAACCTGGCTAAGCGCAAGTCCAACCATTAGCGTGCCTTTAAATGTATGTCCCAACATAAAACCGGTTGCCCCGGCAATAATGGTTTTCAGTCCGATAATAAGTAAAACGCTTGTAAGCACAAGCAGGTAATTGTCGAATACAAAATGAAGATCAAGCATCATGCCTATCGATACGAAAAAAAAACTTGTAAACGTGTCCTTGAAAGTTACCAGGTTGCCAAAAGCATTGTGGCTGTACTCCGAGTCGGAAATCATAAGTCCTGCCAAAAAAGCTCCAAATGCAAGCGACATACCAAGCACCGATGTTCCCCAAGCTACGCCTAAGCAGATTACCAAAATACTCATCATAAAAAGTTCCTGGTTTCGGGTCATAGCAATGACATGCAATAGCTTGGGCAGCAACCATTTGTTGCCAACATAAACAAATAATACAATTAAAATAGCTTTTAATAACAGCCCCAGTACTTCGCGCTGAATGTCCATTGCATCACCGCCTAGCAGGTTGGTAAAAAGAAGTAGCGGAACAAGCATCAAATCCTGAAAAATAAGAATCCCAACTACTGTTCGTCCGTAATTTGATGTTATTTCGGAGCGTTCCTGTAATATTTTTAATACCAGCGCCGAACTGCTTAAGGCTGAGATAAGGCCGATAAATATGCCCGACATAATATCGATATGGTAAAAACGCGAGGCTACAAAAAATATGGCTGCGGTTAGCGAAACCTGCATTAAACCTCCAAGAAAAACAACCCGACGTATGCGCATTAGATGCTTCAACGAGAATTCCATACCTATAGAAAACAGCAACAGTATTATTCCAATTTCTGCCAGTAATTCTATCTGGTGTTGAGATTCTATAAGTTTAAGAAGATGAGGGCCGGCTACAATTCCGGTAAGTAAATATCCCAGTATGGTTGGCATCTTCAACTTGGTAAACACCAGATTCACAAGTGTTGACAATGCAAAAATAATGACAATGTCTTTTAATATTGAGATTTCCATAAAATGTTGTTGCAGAATTTTTAATAAAAGCAATATTTAAGAACCGCTTCTAATTAACACGCAATTTACAATAATGGTTGTAAAAATGGTCTCTTGTTTTCATCAGTTTTGCATGAAATAATCTAAAAATGATTTTCAGATTAACATTATGTTTGCTAAAATCTTATCACTGTTTCAGATAACGATATACTGTTGATTTTCCCACATCAAGCCTTCGGGCAGCTTCGCGCACATTCTGATATTTATCAACAAAGAACCGTATAATATCTTCGTTGTATTCCTGTAGCGTTTTTTCAGTGTTTAAAAGGTTTTGTTTAAGGTTCAACGGTGAAATATTAAGGTGATCGAGTTCAATTTGGTTTCCGTCAGAAAGCACACAGGCCAGTTCCATTAGGGCTTTAAGCTCGCGCACATTTCCGGGAAACGGATAACTGCACAGTTTGCTAATAGTTTCTTCCGAAAGTATTTTTCGCGATAAATTATTCTCGTCGCAAAAAATATCGATAAAGAATTTGGCCAGTACAATTACATCATTGCCACGCTCGCGAAGTGGAGGCAAATCGATGGTTAAACCAAGCAATCGATAGTATAAATCTTCTCTGAATTGTCCGTTTTCAACACGCTCTTTTAAGTTACGATGTGTTGCTATAATCAAGCGAACATCAAATTTGAACTGATTATTACTGCCCAAACGAGTTACTTCCCGCTCCTGCAAAACGCGCAATAGCTTTGCCTGAACGTTAAGGTTCATCTCGGCAATCTCGTCAAGAAACAGCGTACCGCCATTTGCCATTTCAATTTTACCCGATCTCGGCGATTCAGCCCCGGTAAAGGCACCTTTTTCATATCCAAACAGCTCACTTTCAATCAGTGTTTCGGGTATCGAAGAGATATTAACCGGAACAAAGGGTTTGTTTTTGCGGTCGGAATTATAATGAATACCTTTTGCCACCAACTCTTTTCCAGTACCCGTTTCGCCATAAACCGAAACATTTATATTGGTTCGAACGGCTTTATCCATCAAATCAAAAACCCGTTCAATTGCTTTGCTGCTTCCTTTTATTAATTTTTTGAAACAATATTTATCGGCGATAGCTTCTCTGAGGGTTTTATTTTCTTCCTGAAGTTCAATTTTTTCAATTATTTTTTCAATAGCAATATTGATTTTCTCACGGGTGTCGATCCCTTTTACAATGTAATCGTAAGCTCCAATTTTCAACATATCAACCGCAGTGTCGATATCTTTTTGTCCCGAAACGATTATCACCTGCGGAGGTGACATTCGCTTCATAATCTTGGTAAGAATTTGCTTACCATTCATATCGGGCAATTTATAATCAAGCGAAATAATATCAGGGTTTTCATCGAGGCGACGAATACACTCCCGCCCAGATCGGATTGAAATCACTTCGAATCGTGAATTTACCGATAATGATTTATGCAGAATCTTCAAAAAAAGAGCATCGTCGTCAACTACAAATATTTTATACTTTTTGGCATTCATACAGTTAGTTTTTAGTATGTTATATCTAAGATAAAGGGTGCAGAAGAAGAACGAACTATGTCCCAAAAAAGTTTGAATTGTCCCAAAATGAAACAATATCCGCAAAACACTTAAACGCATAAACTTGAATTACAGCGCAATACAAATTTGGCACGACCCTTGCTATATTAGAAGTAGTTTTATTTAGGGTTTAGTTTTAGATTAGAATTAGGTTGAAGTTAAGATGATCAGTTTTGATTGAGAGATTTAAAGGGAAGGGAGATTTTTGATGAAGATTCATACTGATCAGAGTAAGGGGCTGTCTGGGGAGGCAGCCCCTTTTGTGTTTATGTTTTTATTGTTTTTCGCGAAATAGATGTATAAACCCGTTTAGCGTTTCTTTAACCATCCGGCCTTTATCGTCTTCTTTGTCAATGTCGCGACCTTCGTATTTTATTACATAATAATAAACGCCCGGCGATGCCATACGACCATTGCCAACCCGGCCATCCCATACGGCATGTTTCATGGTGTACTCACTTGTTGTAATGTTGCTGTAACTCCACGAATGTACTTTCCCGCCCCAGCGGTTAAAAATTACAATGTCGAGGCTTTTAAGCGAACGTGAGCCTACCACAAATACATCGTTTATTCCATCACCGTTTGGGGTGAAAAAATTGGGCACCTCAACCAATGATATTTGCACATTTATAAAAGTACCCGGCTCCATATACAAAGTATCGTAACAATTACCTGTAGTCGGATTTTCTTTCACAGCAACCAGCCTTACGGTATATTCGCCCGATTGTTTGTATTCGTGTACCGGCGCATCGTCGGTCAGCACAAAGGCAATACTGTCAATGGGTTGTCCGTCTGTTCTTTCTATTTCACGTGTAATTATGTATGAATCTTTGTAAAAAAACCAATATACTGAATCGTAATTGATAGAGCTGTTGGTAAAATTCACCTCAAGTACAGCTTCCCCCTGCATAGGTGAAGCTGAAAAATCTGCTTTAGGTACTTTCGAAACATAATCAATAAAGCCTTCAACAACACAGCCAAATTCGTCTTCAATAATTAATTCGTAACGCAAAGAATTATTTGATGCGGTTGGTGGGTATATTTCAGGACTAATATACCGTCGTACCAAATCGCCCTTGTGATACCATTCAACCAATGGTTCTTTATTTGCATTTCGAACAGGAATAATTCCTTGGTTCGGGCTGTTAACTTCAAGCGGTGCGAATTCATAATCGGCTTCAATTTTAAATGCTTCGCAGGTTGAAGAGGAGTCGGGTATTTCGGTTTTGGTAATTTCAATCCAGTTGTTCAATACCCAGGCTTCAATAGGTTCAAAGGTTAAATTTTCGGTAGTGATAGTAACACGGTACAGCCCGTCGGATAAGTTACGTATTTCAGAACTCAAACTGTCGTTGTCGATTACAGTACCTGCGAAAGGTAGAAAAGCACCCGCTGCTTCGTCGTACTTTCCCCATGCAAAACCGGCTTTGTCTCCGTTTGGCGTAATTGCCTGTAAACTGCCATTTGCTTCGAGGTGACTCGATGCACAAAAAAGGTGAAATTCTTCGCCGAAACGAATCAATGTTGAATCGGCTCGGGGCGCTGTTATTTGTGCTTTAATCGTGAAGCTACTCGTAATAGCTGTCAGAAAAAAAACAACAAAAAGAAATCTGTTCATGTGTAAATTTTTATGCATTTAATGTTGAACAAGAATACAAATTTAAAATTTTAAAGCAGAATAGCATTTTATTCTTTATACATCTGTTATTTTTGAACAATATTTAGGTGCTTGTGACGCAAGGGCTGTTAACATTACAAATAATAATAGCAACAATATGGACTATCCTTATCTCGAAGGACTTAATAAAGAACAACGCAGTGCAGTAGAAAATATTATGGGGCCGAGCCTGATAATTGCAGGTGCCGGATCGGGTAAAACCCGGGTACTCACTTTTCGCATTGCCCACCTGATGCGAATGGGTAACTCCCCATCGTCGATTTTGGCTCTCACTTTTACCAATAAAGCAGCCCGTGAGATGAAAGAACGTATTGCTTCTGTCGTGGGAAACAGTCTTGCCCGTCATTTGTGGATGGGAACCTTTCACTCGATTTTTGCCCGTATTTTAAGGGTCGAAGCCGATTTGCTGGGTTATCCCAAAGCCTTTACAATTTATGATACTTCCGACTCGCGTAGTCTTATCAAAAGCATTATTAAAGATATGAAGCTTAGCGATAAGGATTATAAGCCCAATACCGTACTTGGACGTATTTCGTCTGCAAAAAATAGTTTGGTTACAGCCCAAAACTATGGTAAAAACAGCGAAATTGTTGACTACGACCGCAGTATCAGAATGCCGCGCATTTTTGAAATATACAAAGAATACAGCCGTAGGTGTAAAGTGGCCGGCGCAATGGATTTCGACGATTTGTTAATGAATACCAACCTGCTTTTTCATAAGCATCCCGAAGTTCTTCGGAAGTATCAAGATAAATTCCGTTTTGTACTGGTTGACGAGTATCAGGATACCAACTTTTCGCAATATCTTATTGTGAAGAAACTGGCCGGGTTGCATAATAATATTTGCGTGGTTGGCGACGATGCACAAAGTATATATTCATTCAGAGGTGCACGCATCGAAAATATTCTCAACTTCAGGAACGATTACCCGGGCTATAAAACCTTTAAGCTGGAACAAAATTACCGCTCAACACAAACTATTGTGAATGCTGCCAACAGTATCATTAAACAAAACAAAAGGCAACTGCAAAAAGATGTATTCTCAGAAAATGAAACCGGCGAAAAACTAAAAATCATTCAGGCTCTTACCGACAACGAAGAAGGTCTGCTTGTGACACAGGAAATAAATCAGCACCGACTGGCCGAACACCATCAGTTTTCCGATTACGCTATTTTGTATCGTACCAATGCCCAGTCGCGTATTTTTGAAGAGCAGCTACGAAAACTGAATCTACCTTATAAAATTTTTGGTGGTACTTCGTTTTACAACAGGAAGGAAATAAAAGACTTGCTGGGCTACCTGCGTGTTACAGTTAACAGCAGCGACAACGAAGCACTTAAAAGAGTTATTAATTATCCGGCAAGGGGTATTGGCCAGACCACCCTGACGAAACTCGAACAAAAAGCAAACGAACAAAATATAAGTATTTGGGAGGTGGTTACAAACCCAGCACAATTTGCTGTGGATTTGAACAAAGGAACGCTGACAAAAATTGCAAAATTTGTTGCCCTGGTTAATGAATTTAAAATGCAACTGGTCGAGAGTTCGGCATACGAAATTGCTCTTGCCATTGCCCGTCAGTCGGGGTTGATTGACGATTTATACAAGGAAAAAACCACTGAAAACCTGAGCAAGTTTGAAAATGTTCAGGAATTGCTCAACGCCATTCAGGATTTTACCATCAACGCATTAGAAGAAGATCGCCCTAATAAACTCGAAAATTACCTTGAAGACATTGCATTGATTACCGATTTAGATACCGAAAAGGAAGAAGATCGCAACAAAATTACACTAATGACAGTCCATTCGGCTAAAGGGCTCGAATTTAAAAATGTTTTTATAGTTGGTGTTGAAGAAAAAATATTCCCCTCGTCGTTCTCGGGTGTACTCACACCCGATAGTCTTGAAGAGGAACGACGCTTGTTTTATGTTGCCATAACCAGGTCCATGAAAAATGTCTGGATTTCGTTTGCACGGCAGCGTTATCGTTATGGACAGCTGATGTTTGGCGAGCCTAGCCGGTTTATTGGCGAACTCGATGAGGCCTTCGTAGTAATGCCCGACAACCTTAACATGCCCTCGTTTATAGACCAGCCCGATGATAACGATTTTCTCGAGCGCAGACAACGGACGGTAAAAAAATCTCCAAATATGAATATACCGCCACGTCGAACAGTCGCAACTACTGCAACACCACAATTATCGAACAGGCTAACAAAATTGAGGCAGGCACAGGGGCGGCCAGCTTTTGAAGCCGACGACCCATCGCTGGTGAAAATTGGTGTAAATGTTGAACATCAGCGATTCGGAAAGGGTAAAATTATAGATATAGAAGGAGAAGGTCCAAATGCAAAAGCAACAGTTTTATTTAAAAATGCAGGCCGGAAACAATTATTGCTTAAATTTGCACGTCTGAAAGTTGTTGAATAGCAAAAACTAAGCTTTTTTTTTATCTTTATAATTGTTTTATAAATTTGCACAGCTTCGTTGATGAGATTGCATTGCTACTTATCTTCAAATGCGTACAGTTAGTTATCTATATTTAAATCAACATTAATGGATTACAATTCAAACAGAAAAAAACTGATAATGCCGGAATACGGCCGGAATATACAGAATATGGTCGATCATGCCTTAACTCTCGAAAATCGTGAAGAACGACAAAAAGCGGCTCAAACGATTATCGATGTAATGGGAAATCTTTATACCTATTTGCGCGATATCGAGGACTTCAAGCATAAGCTTTGGGATCATCTGGCTATTATGTCTGATTTCAAAATGAATATTGATTATCCTTACGACCCGCCATCGCCGGATATGCTCACCGAAAAACCAAACAAACTTCCTTATAAAACGGGCAATTTCAAATACCGGCATTATGGTGCAGTCGTTCAGGAAATGATTAAAAAGACCATTGAATACGAAGACGGCCCCGAGAAAGAATCGCTCATTCAAATGCTGGCCGACCATATGAAAAAGTGTTATCTGAACTGGAACAAGGAACACGTAAATGATGAAAAAGTTATGGCCGATTTTCATGAACTGGCCAAAGGCAAACTTGATGTTCCGGACAATTTCCAATTAAAAGAAACCAAAGATTTGATATACAAAAAGAAACGGCCACAAAATCAAGGCGGAAAACGACCACAGAAAAAACGTCAGTAGTATTTGACAACGGTTGCAAAAAGATTTCCTCACTATGTCAACATTTATAATCGAAGGCGGGAACATCCTCAAAGGAGAACTCAAGCCTCAAGGCGCAAAAAACGAAGCATTGCAGGTTATTTGTGCAACTTTACTTACACCCGAAACAGTTACGATTAAAAATATTCCCGAAATACGCGATGTTTTGCATCTTATAGAGCTGCTCGAAGTTATTGGGGTGAAAACTGAAAAATTGAAAAAAGGGACTTACACTTTTTGTGCCCGCGATGTTGACCCTACAATTTTAAAAAGCAAAAAATATAAGAAACTTGCATCTAGCCTTAGAGGTTCGGTAATGATTTTAGGCCCCATGTTGTCGCGGTTCGGTTACGGCTACGCACCTCAACCCGGGGGAGATAAAATTGGGCGTCGCAGGCTCGACACCCACTTTCTGGGTTTCGAAAAGCTGGGAGCCAAATTTATTTACGATGCTTCTGAAAATATTTATGAAATATCGGGTCAAGGCCTAACCGGTTGTTATATGCTGCTTGACGAGGCATCGGTTACCGGCACGGCCAATATTGTAATGGCCGCCGTAATGGCCAGCGGAAAAACAACCATTTACAATGCTGCCTGCGAACCATACGTTCAGCAACTTTGTAAAATGCTGGTAAATATGGGCGCACAAATAAGCGGAATTGGCTCAAACTTGTTAACAATTGAAGGAGTAAGCGAGCTGAACGGTTGTTTACACCACATTGCTCCCGACATGATTGAAGTAGGGAGCTTTATTGGTTTGGCAGCCATGACTAAATCCGAGATTACCATTAAAGATGTACACTACGACGAACTTGGAATTATTCCCGGCCAGTTTAAGCGGCTCGGCATTCATATTGAACGTAGAGGCGATGACATATTCATACCCCGGCACGAGCATTATCAGATTGAAAACTTTATCGATGGTTCAATAATGACCATTGCCGATGCACCATGGCCCGGGCTTACGCCCGACTTACTTAGTGTTTTACTGGTAGTTGCCACACAAGCTCATGGCAGCGTCCTTATTCATCAAAAAATGTTCGAAAGTCGCCTGTTCTTCGTCGATAAGCTAATCGATATGGGTGCACAAATTATTCTATGCGACCCGCACCGAGCAACAGTTATTGGCCTTAACCACGAACATCAGCTCAGAGGCACCACAATGGTATCGCCCGATATCAGAGCCGGTGTGGCTTTGCTTATTGCAGCCCTTTCGGCCAAAGGTGTTAGTACCATCTATAATATTGAACAAATTGACCGTGGTTACGAAAATATTAGTGCCCGTCTTTCAGCCATTGGGGCTAAAATTCAGCGCATTGATTAAATTATTGCTTTATATGATAAATTTTCTTCAATGGGAAACCGAAAAATAAAAAAAGAACAAGTTGCCGAAAAAAAGCTTGAAAAACTAAGGCGCAAAGAATTAATCGGAGAGCTTCTTCCTTTGGGAAAATCGTTTGCATTGTGGATCGTTTTGGTGGTAATTGTCGCATGGGACTATACCAACAAACAGTGGTTTTCAATGCTTTTTGTCGATTTTACGACCTATCTTTCGTATGCACTTGCAAAAGCAATGTTTATACCTGCCAAAGTTCTGGGTGCCGGAACCGGTATAGTTACTACAATCGAAGTAACCTATCGCTCGATTGTTATTAGCGGTTATCCCATGATTGTTGAGCTTGAATGTTCGGCTTACCATGCTTACCTTGCTATGATTTCCCTGGTTGTTTTTTCGAAATGGACAAACAAACAAAAATTAATTAGTGGAAGCTTTTTATTTGTTGCCTTAGCTGTTATTAACAGTCTGCGTATTGTAATGCTGGGTGTTATTGGCCGTAAATTGCCACAGGTTTTCGACTTTATGCACGATTATTTGTGGAATATTTTGCTGGTAGTCATTATTTGGGGCTTGTGGGAAATAGTAAACAAGCGTATTGCTAAAGGCCAAAATCTAAAAAAAGAAGCCGTAACTAACATTAAATAACCATATCGTGAAAAAGTACATTCGAAATATTGTGTTTTTGATTGCCGGCGTGGTGTTTTACATCTTGTGGAACATCGGTGGACAGGCAATTTATGGTGAAGTGGTTAAATTCGGAGTTGAAAAATTTACAACCGGTGTTTCGAAAATTGAATCGGTAGATATAAAGCACTTCGATAAAGAAAATAAAACCATGCTGTATTTCACATACCCCGATCGGCGTAATAACATTTCACTTGAATATTGTTTGCCGGTTGTATTGCTCCTTGCATGGCATTTGGCACTGTTTTTCGATAAACGACTCACAGCCAAAAAAGCACTGAAGTATTTCGTTATCAATTTCATTATCATATACATCATTCAAATACTTTTCCCACTTTTGCTCTTTAATATCAGCCAATCGAAAGCAAAATCGATGGGCTTATTCATCGGCCTCCAGATTTTTGGTTTTCTTGTTTTCTTTTTGATACTTAAAGACTCTTTGTTGTTGAAATATTTTTATTCAAAAGAAGCGTCAAACAATATCACCGGAAAATCTGTTACTTCAAAAAAATCTTTTAAAAAATGAGAAAAATACTGATTTCACTTGCATTAATACTTTTTGTTGTAGTGCAAAGCAATGCCAACGACCCGGAAAAGGTACGCGTAGGTTTAAATATTGGAAATAAAGCACCCGAAATTGTTGAATCGGGTGTTGATGGCATCGAGCTAAAACTTTCGGATACCCGGGGTAAAATTGTTTTAATCGATTTCTGGGCTTCGTGGTGTGGCCCTTGCCGAAGAGAGAATCCAAACATTGTAACAGCATACAATCGCTTTAAGGATAAAGAGTTTACAAAAGGAGACGGATTTACAATTTTTGGTGTATCGCTCGACCAAAATAAGAACCGCTGGATTAGTGCCATTGAGCAGGATAAACTTGCATGGCCTTATCATGTAAGCGACTTAAAAGGCTGGCATGCCGAATATGCACAGTTATATCGCGTAAACAGTATTCCTTCCAGCTTTCTAATTGACGGCAATGGTATTATTATAGCCAAAAATGTAAAGGGGGCAATGTTGGTAAAAACCCTCGAAGAACTGCTCAAAGAGAAGTAGTATTCCTTTATGCGATTAGATCAGGCATTTAAACAGAATAAAAATTAACAAGATATAATTTCTTTTGAAAAATATTTTGTTCTTTTGTACAGTTATTGGCACAAAGCCTTTATTAAAAAAAGTAAAATAATGCAAATCAGTTTAATCCATATCGTCATTTCTTTAGCAGCGGCGGCTTTGCCTTACTGTTAACAAAAGAGATATGGAATAAATCAAAATATTAAAAAATTCAAGCCATTCTCTTTCTGAGGGTGGCTTTTTTATTACATCAAAATCAGGATAATGCATATAAATTTTAACAACATAGCAGCAGTCGCAGCCATTATTATCTGTGTGAAGGACACATAGAACAGGGAGCGTATTGCCAAAAAAAAGCCCTTTTCGATGTGATCCATCGGGAAGGGCTTTTTTATTGTCCGAAAATTAACCTCAATAGATCGTTAGATTTTAGACCTGAGACAATAGACTTGGTACTTCATAACCTTAAATCATAAAAAATGAAACACACAAAAATCAATGAAAAGTTCTCGGAAAATTTTAAAAACATTCCGAAATCGTTTATCCGTGAAATCCTGAATATTGCCGGTAGCGAAAAAATGATTTCGTTTGCCGGCGGGTTACCCAACCCCGATTTTTTTCCTGTTGAAGCACTCAAAAAGTCGGCTTTGGAAGCTTTTGATACAAATGGCGTTGAAATGCTGCAATATGCAGGTACGCGGGGTTACTTGCCTTTGAGGCAATGGATTGCCGACCGATACAATAAAAAGTATCGGCTTTCGGTAAAGGCCAAAAATATTATAATAACGAACGGATCGCAGCAGGCAATAGATGTGTTGAGTAAAATGTTTGTCAATCCCGGCGACGGTGTTTTGGTTGAAAAGCCAACTTACCTGGGTGGTATTCAAGCTTTATCGGCCTACAGTCCAAGGTTTTATGAAACCAAGCTTGAAAAGGATGGACCTGATATAATTGAAACCGGACGTGTTTTTGATCAAAATGATGTTAAACTGATGTACGCAATTCCAAACTTTCAAAACCCGTCGGGCATCACTTATTCTGAAGAAAAACGAAAGCAAATAGCTGCTTTGCTTGAATATCACAATGTGTTGATGCTCGAAGACGACCCTTATAACGAAATATGTTTTGATGAAAATTGTGAAATGCCTGTTTATGCTTATGCACCAAAGCATGTATTCTGGACCGGCTCGTTTTCAAAAATGATAGCACCGGGATTGCGTATGGGATGGGTGGTGATTCCAGATGGTTATGCTGAGTATTTCGAAAGAGCAAAACAGTCGGTCGATTTGCATTCGAATAACTTGTCGCAATACGTAGTATATCAATATCTTACAAATAATTATATAGATAGGCATCTTATAATAATAAGGAAAGCTTATGCCCGGCAATGCACCTTTATGCAGCAATTGATTGAAAAATACTTGCCACACGATGTGCAATTTACGAAGCCCCGGGGTGGCATGTTCTTGTGGCTAAAATTACCTGACAGAATTGATGCCTGTAAACTGGTAGAACGAACCTTGAAGCAAAACGTGGTATTTGTTCCGGGCGTTTCGTTTTATGTTTCACCAAATGGAAAATCAAATGTACGCATGAATTTCAGTAATGCTTCAGAAAAAAAAATGGAAGAAGGCATTCGCATAATCGCCTCTGAGTTGAAAGAAATGCTTCAGCGGGTAAATGGTGTCAGTCATTAGTCAATAAGTCATTGGTCATTAGTAAAAGCTTAACCTCAGTCTTAATTTCAACCTCAAAAGTGGCTTTAGCAAAATTAGTTCAGGTTCGTTGCACCTCCTTTTTTTGCTATAGCCACTTTTTGTTATGCCTTCAATATTGTTTTACATCTCCACCGCTTGATTCATTGATATTGATAGTTTTAGGGCTACCATGAAAAACAACATCACCACCACTACTGGCTACGGCATTGATGTTTTCGATTACCGATAGGCGTATATCGCCGGCACTTGAAGCAACAACTTCAGCCGACTTACATGACATATCCACGGCTTTGATGTCAGCCCCCGAGCTTGAATTTGCACTAAAATGATCACATTGACCTTTTAGTTTTATATCAGCACCACTACTTGCCTGGCAAGAAACCGTTTTTGATTCGATCTGCAAATCGGCATCAGCACCGCTACTTGCGTTTATACTAATATCGTTTGAACGAAGTACATTTTCAGTTTCAATATCAACGCCCGATGAAACTGAAATTTTATTCAATAACAGATAAGATACATAAACATTAAGCTTGGTTGAACGATGTATGTTTCCTTCAACTGAACATTTTAGTTCATTGCCTCTTACATCTGTTTTGATGTATTCCATCAGGTTTTCATCCGATTCAACAACAACCTGCTCTTCATCCGATTGAGTAAGGTAAACATTCAATCCGGCACTGGCAGATATTGAGTTGAACCCTGAAGTTTCACGATTTTCTTTAACGACATTGCCATTCCCAATATGAGAATTAATAACACAACTTGTTGTCATAAATTGGGTTGTAGCCAAGATGACAACAAAAGCAATCAGATAAGATTTAAGTTTAATTATAGTTATTTGATTTAGATTTTGTAGAATAAGAAACAGTATATATTTATGACGAAGATAGGTCGGAAAAGTTACTAGTGGATTATTGTATTAGATATTTGCCTTAAAAAAGTCGGTAAATAACCAACTACAAAGCACCAATGCTGGAAGCTTCAGCGACCAGATCTGATCTTTTATCGGTAACTAATGACCAATGACTTATATTATTACTGTTCTCCCCAATTCTCACGGTCGAGGCTACGATACTGGATAGCTTCCGACAAATGGTGTGCCTGTATGTCATCGTTATTTTCAAGGTCTGCAATGGTGCGGGCTACCTTTAAAATGCGATCGTAAGCCCTGGCCGACAAGCCCAGTTTTTCCATGGCTGTTTTCAGTATTTCAGAACCTGCTTTATTGGGCTGGGCATAGGTTCGAAGTTGTTTAGAACTCATTTGTGCGTTGCAATGTACCCCTTCAATATCCTTAAAACGGTTGGCCTGTATCTGCCGTGCAGTTATTACACGCTGCCTCACTTCTTTGCTGGTTTCGCCCGGTGGCTCGGTCGATAATTTTTCGAAAGGTACAGGAATTACTTCGAGATGAATATCGATGCGGTCGAGCAGTGGACCCGATATGCGGTTGAGATATTTGGTAACCATGCCCGGTGCGCATACGCAAGCTCGTGTAGGGTGGTTGTAGTAACCACACGGGCAGGGATTCATGCTTGATACCAGCATTACACTTGCCGGGTACTCAACAGAAAATTTTGCCCTCGAAATGGTAATTTTCCGGTCTTCGAGTGGTTGTCGCATCACCTCGAGAACGGTTCGTTTAAACTCAGGCAGCTCGTCGAGAAACAGTACCCCGTTGTGTGCCAGCGATATTTCGCCAGGCTGCGGGTAAGTACCGCCGCCAACAAGGGCAACATCTGAAATGGTATGATGGGGCGAACGAAACGGTCTGTGGGTCATTAACGAAGTGTTGCTGTCGAGCTGCCCCGATACGGAATGTATCTTGGTGGTTTCGAGGGCTTCGTGCAGTGTAAAAGGCGGTAAAATTGAGGGAATTCGCTTAGCCAACATAGTTTTTCCCGACCCCGGAGCACCTATCATGATGATGTTATGCCCCCCAGCAGCAGCCACTTCCAATGCACGCTTAACATTTTCCTGCCCTTTTACATCCGCAAAATCGATGTCGGTTTGCATTACATCATCGTAAAAAACCTTGCGTGTATCAACTGTTGTTTGCTCAAGCTCGCCACGGCCATCAAAAAAGTCAATTACTTCTTTTATGTTTTCGGCTCCAAAAACTTTTAGTTTATCAACCACAGCGGCCTCTTTGGCATTTTGTTTAGGCAAAATGAAACCATCGAAACCATCGGCGCGTGCTTTAATGGCAATGGGCAATACGCCTTTTATGGGCAACAGGCTTCCGTCGAGCGACAGTTCGCCCATAATAATGTAATGCTCCAGTTTGTCAGGCTTTATTTGCTCCGAGGCTGCCAGTATTCCTATGGCAAGTGGTAAATCGTAAGCCGAACCTTCTTTGCGAATGTCGGCCGGCGCCATATTAATAATTACTTTGTAACCGGGCAGCCGGTATCCGGTTTCGCGCAACGCTGAGTCGATACGCTGCTGACTTTCGCGTACAGCACTATCGGGCAAACCAACAATATGAAACTTTATGCCACGGCTTACGGTTACTTCAATCGTTATAGTAATGGCATCAATTCCCTGTACGGCACTTCCAAATGATTTTACAAGCATGTGAATAGATTTTATGCGGAAATTACAAATTCAAAGCCTTAGAACTCAAAAAGAAAACAACTTATACGAAATAATTTGACGAAAGGCCGATTTATTGATTTAAAGAGAATTTTAATACCCTTCAAAAACAATTATCTTTGTACGTTAAAACTATATACAATGAGCGGATTTTTTCATACACCAAAAGCAAAACGTTTCAATGTAACTCCCCGTTACTGGGATCCTGAAAAAGAAGAACGTGAAGCACGCAACCGCAGGTCAAGAGCCGAAGCGGGCGTAAAAGATGAGAACGGTGAATACAAACCTTATATTCCGCGGGGCGAGTTCAAGCGCGGTTTGTCCGATGGTAAATGGTCGGTGAAAAGCCAGCGCCGAAAATCAACAACACGCTTACTCGTATTAATAGTTATTCTTGCACTTTTGGTTTTTTTAATACTTAGATAAGGAGGTAGTGTGTCAGATATTATTCATCTGCTAACCGATTCGGTGGCCAACCAGATAGCGGCCGGAGAGGTTATTCAGCGGCCGGCTTCGGTTGTTAAAGAGCTGGTTGAAAATGCAATAGATGCCGGAGCAACAAAAATTCAGGTCAATATTAAAGATGCCGGAAGAACGCTGATTCAGGTAACCGACAATGGCAAAGGCATGTCGCCAACCGATGCACGCATGGCTTTTGAGCGTCATGCTACATCGAAAATTCACGAAGCAGCAGATTTGTTTGCTATCAAAACCATGGGGTTCAGAGGCGAAGCATTGGCATCAATAGCTTCGGTGGCCGATGTTGAAATGAAAACAAAAAGTGAAAATGAAGAAATTGGAACAAGCATTCACATTTCCGGTTCAGAACTTTTGAATCAGGAAGCAGTGGCAACTGCTACCGGAACTACCTTCATGGTTAAAAATCTGTTTTTCAATGTGCCGGCACGTCGTAAGTTTTTAAAAACCAATACTACCGAAATACGACATATTATGAATGAAATTCAACGGGTTGCATTGGCCAATCCTGAAATTTCGTTTTCGCTTTACCATAACGACTCCCCCATTTACGATTTGCCTGCCACAAATTTAAAAAAACGCATTGTTCATATTTTTGGCAATAGCATAGGAAACAACCTGGTTCCAATCGATGTAAAAACTTCAATTATTAACATCAGCGGCTTTATTGGCGACCCAAAAATGTCGCGCAAATCGTTTGGTGAGCAGTTCTTTTTTGTAAACGGACGTTATATGAAACACCCCTTTTTTCATAAAGCCATTATGCAGGGGTACGAAAAAATAATGCCACGCGATTTGGTGCCGGCGTATTTTATCAACTTCTCAATCAACCCGTCGAGCATCGATATCAATATTCATCCTACCAAAACCGAAATCAAGTTTGAAAATGAAAGTGCTGTGTGGCAGCTTTTACAGGCGGCTGTTCGCGAGGGATTGGGCAAGTTTAATGTAATTCCGAGCATCGATTTCGATCAAGAGGGCAGCATTGATATTCCTATGTCGCCAAAATCGGCCGATGGCATATCCATGCCGCAGGTGAAAATAGACCCCACATACAATCCTTTCGAGGAAGGAAAAAGCGTATCGGTTCCTTCGCGCGGTTTTTCGAGCAACCCCGAAAAAACCAATGCCCAAAATTGGGAGAAACTATATGGAGAGTCGGCTCATGATTTTGCGTTTAATACTAAACCAGAAAATGAACAATCGAGCTTTATTGAACATGATGCCAACACCCCCGTAGAACAGGGGCGTAATTTATTATTGCTTAAAAATAAATATATCCTTACGCCGGTTAAATCGGGGCTGATGGTTATTGACCAGCGCCGGGCACATCAGCGTATTTTGTTTGAACAATTTATGGTAACCCTTACCAACGAAGAAGGGTATTGCCAGCAGTTGCTTTTCCCGCAAACCATTGAAATGAACCATGCTGATGCCGCTTTGTTCGAAACAATGATACCCGACTTGAATTCCATCGGTTTTGATATTCGTGAGTTTGGACCGGGGACTTACATCATTAATGGTATTCCGGGGTTTATCGACGATTCAAATGCCAAAAATATTATCGAAACTGCTTTTGCACAATACAAGGAGTCGGCCGGGAACATAAAAGACGAAACGAAAGAGAAATTGGCCACATCACTAGCCATTGCTTCATCTATTGGCTATGGGCAGCAGCTCACACAGGAAGAGGCCGGCAGCCTTATCGACAGTCTTTTCGCGTGCCATACTCCCAACTATTCGCCTTCTGGAAAACTTATTATTGAAATTATTAAACTAGAAGAAATTGAAAAGCGTTTAAAATAGAAACATCTTGACAGGATGGCAGATTTTTGCCTTTAATGACATTCGAAACCTATTGGCGTGAATGTTGTTATAAACCTGAAATTTAAATAAAACAATATGCAACAATACCGTTCACCATTTTCGCAAATACCTCCGGTTACTAAAAACCTGATTATTATAAATGCCCTGATGCTGGTAGCCACCTTTCTTTTTCAAAGTCGTGGAGTTGATCTCACACGCACGTTGGGATTGTATTATCCGGCTTCTGAATTTTTCAGACCGTACCAAATTATCACCCACATGTTCATGCATGGCGGATTATGGCATTTGTTTTTCAATATGTTTGCCCTGTTCATGTTCGGGCGAGTGCTCGAAAGTGTTTGGGGCCCACGTCGCTTTTTAATTTACTATTTTGTAACCGGCTTAGGTGCAGCTGCCTTACATATGTTTGTTAATTACATTGAAATTGCACCCATGGCCGAGGCTATTAAAGCATTTAAAAATACTCCGGCTCCCGAGGTATTTTCTGAGTTTGTGAACAAGTATCAGCGTACCATCGAAAACGTTGGTTTTAACCGACCGGCCATTATGGAATTTGCTGCTCAATGGTTCGATGCACCTTCGTCGGCTTCGTTCGAACGAGAGGCAACTGCCTTTGTCGATAAATTGCTGCAAGTACGCATGAACATTCCAACCGTTGGAGCATCGGGTGCTGTGTTTGGTGTGTTGTTGGGATTTGGAATGTTGTTCCCGAATACACAACTTATGTTGTTGTTCCCGCCCATCCCAATCAAAGCTAAATATGTAGTTATTGGTTATGGTGCACTCGAATTAGTGCTGGGACTTTCAATGGCAGGAAGCAATATCGCTCACTTTGCTCACCTGGGAGGTATGTTGTTCGGGTTCATTTTAATAAAATACTGGAATAAAAACACACGAAACTTTTATTAGCGATGGATATTTGGGGAGAGATAAAGCAGACTTTTAAGAACGGATCAATTATAACCAGGCTGATATACGTTAACCTGGCCATTTTCCTTGTTTTGCGCATTGTAATGGTGTTTTTTCAGCTGTTTGGGGTACAGGCCGATATACTGCCATGGCTGGCACTGCCATCCGATGTGGGCACTTTGCTAACACGACCATGGACACTGGTTACCTACATGTTTCTGCATTACGATTTTCTTCATATACTGTTTAACCTTTTGTGGTTGTATTGGTTTGGGCGTATGTTCCTGGGGTATTTCGACGAGAAAAAATTACTGGGTACTTATGTGCTGGGCGGACTGGCCGGCGGTGTGCTTTACATTGC
>JAQICD010000279.1 GCA_027858715.1 Prolixibacteraceae bacterium | reverse complement strand
ACTAAAATTGGTAATGGCGCAAGCTCATGGATTCTACACATGTCAACCATTATTCTTACAGCTAATCTTTGGGGATTCTACCGTAAAGAGTGGGCGGGTGTTACTTCCAAAACAAGATCGACAATTTTTCTTGGAATCGGCCTCATCCTGTTATCTGTAATCATTATGGGTATTGCAAAAAGTGATTTAATAAATTAAAAATTATATAGTATGGTAAATAAAGAACAAGTTATAAAAGCGTATGAGCTGGCCAAAGCCCAGTATGCAGCAATTGGCGTTGATGTCGATGCAGCCATTAAAAAAATGGACGATGTTGCAATATCGTTGCATTGCTGGCAAACTGACGATGTAGGAGGTTTTGAAACACCCGATGCCGAACTTGGCGGTGGTGGTATTCAGGTAACCGGAAACTACCCGGGTAAAGCCAAAAATATTCCGCAAATGCGTCAGGATTTGGATAAAGTACTGGAATTGCTTCCAGGAAAGCAACGTCTGAATTTACATGCCATTTACGGTGAGTTTGGTGGAAAGAAAGTGGATAGAAACGAAATTACCGTTGAACATTTCCAGGGATGGATCGATTGGGCCAAAGAACGTGAAATGGGACTCGATTTTAATGCAACCTGCTTTTCACACCCCTTAGCTGACGATGGTTTCACTTTGTCGAGCAAAAACGAAGAAACCCGCAAGTTTTGGGTCGAACACGTGGCTCGTTGTCGTGCCATTGCTGCCGAAATGGGTAAGCAACTAGGAACTCCGGCGGTTCACAATACCTGGATTCCCGATGGTTCGAAAGATGAACCCATCGACCGTAACGGACACCGTACTTTGCTCAAAAAATCACTTGACGAGGCCATGTCTGCCGAATATCCTAAAGAGCAGATGAAAGATGCTATTGAGAGTAAACTTTTCGGTATTGGTGCCGAGGCAATGACTGTTGGTTCGCACGATTTTTACCTGGGATATGCCATAAAAAACAATAAGTTGATTTGCCTCGATAATGGCCACTTCCATCCAACCGAACAAGTTGGCGACAAAATTTCAGCATGTTTGCAGTTCGTCGATGAAGTGTTATTGCACGTAACTCGACCTGTTCGTTGGGATTCAGACCACGTTGTTACTTTGAACGATGAAATCAGGCTGATTGCTTCTGAAATTGCCCGTAACGATTTCTTCAATCGTGTAAATATCGGTCTCGACTTTTTTGATGCTTCAATCAATCGTATTGGTGCATACGTAATTGGTACACGTGCGGCTCAAACTGCATTTTTGGCTGCCCTGCTTGAGCCCAGCGAAAAATTGAAAGGCTATGAAGAAAAAGGAAACAATTTCGAACGTCTTGCATATCTCGAATTGCTTAAAACAATGCCTTTTGGCGCAGTTTGGGATTACTATTGCCTGCAAAATGATGTGCCGGTTGGCACCGATTATATTGCTGAGATTCAGAAATACGAAAAAGAGGAACTGTCTAAAAGATAGTTGCTTTTGCATTGTGTAATCACTTAACGAATAAGAAGTTTATGAAGGGTATTGTTGTTTTTGACATCGGGAAAACCAATAAAAAGATATTATTGTTCGACGAAAACCTGAAAATTGTATGGCAGAAAGAGGGCGAAATGCCTCCAACTGTTGATGAAGATGGTTTTGAGTGCGACGACATTGAACAAATCGAAAAATGGATGTTGTCGAGTCTTGAGGATGCGGTAAAGAACAGCGGTTACGATGTGGTGGCCGTAAACTTTTCGACCTATGGAGCGACACTGGTTTTTCTCGATGGCGACGGAAAACGCCTCGGACCGTTAATCAATTATCTGAAACCGGTTGACGAGGGAATTGCCTCCGGTTTGTTTGAACAGTACGGTGGGCAGGACGAGTTTTGCCGGCAGACAGCAAGCCCTTCACTTGGACTTCTTTTAAATTCGGGAATTCAGATTTTATGGCAGAAAGATAAACATCCCGAACGTTATCGTGCAGTAGAGTCAATATTGCATTTTCCGCAGTATTTGTCGTACCTGCTTACACAGCGTGTTACTTCAGAGCCAACATCAATCGGATGCCACACTTTTATGTGGGATTTTGATAACAAAAAATACCATAGCTGGCTCGAAGACAACGGAATACAATTGCCTGAACCTGAAAATAACGATAAAACAACCGACGTTGATTTTGCCGGTAAAAGTATTAAAGTAGGCGTTGGTGTACACGACAGTTCATCGTCGCTGGTGCCTTATTTGTTGGGAACAGACGAAAAATTTATTTTGCTGTCAACCGGCACATGGTGTATAAGTATGAACCCGTTTAACGACGAGTTGTTAACTGCCGATGAATTGCGTCAGGATTGCCTGAATTATTTGAACATCTATCGGAAACCGGTTAAGTCGGCACGATATTTTATGGGGCACATTCACGATGTAAATGTTGAAGTGCTGAATGGCTATTTCAATGCGCCCGATAATGCTTATAAACTTGTAAAAACCGACGAAGTAGCTTTGAAAAAATATCTAAAGTCGGGCGAAAAAGTATTCTTTAAAAACGGAACACCTGAGAATTATATCGATATTTCTGCCGATTTGTCGCAGTTCGATTCTTTCGAAGCTGCTTATAATCAGTTTATTTTCGACCTTACTGTAGAGAATGCTAAATCGTTGAAACTGGTTGTTCCGTCAAACGACGATGTAGAGAGCCTGATTGTTTCGGGTGGTTTTGCACGGAATCCAATTTATATGAAAACGCTGGTATCGTTATTTCCCAATAAAAAGGTTTATACAAGCGAAATTGATAACGCTACAGCACTGGGAGCTGCCATGGTTTGCTCCGATGGAATAATTGACGCTGGCAAAAGCAAAATTGATCTTGGTCTGGAACGCTGGTTACCTGTTGAGTGAGTATGGATCACTTCATAACCCATAAAATCTGGTTAATATATCATACGCCTGTTGACCATGCAGGTTAGATTTCCTCTGGATTTTACGATTATAGAACCTCGTTAACCGGGAGCGGAGGTAAACTCTGCGGTGCTTTTTATATAAGTTAAAAGTAAAAAAAAAGGATAGATTTTCCATCCATCCTTTAACGAACCTAACTAAAACTAACCAATAAAAACTAACCAAATCTAAACTTATAAGAACACTGCAAAGATATGTTGAAAAACATATTTGTGTGTTACGTAGATGTTAAGTTTTATGTTGTGCAACATTTTATTACTTTTTAGAGTTTTGTAAAAGAAAGGCTGCTGCTACCCAATTGTTTTTTGTTTTATATCCTTTCGGTGTAAAATGCAACTTGTCAGCTTTTTGAGCAATATCGTTATAGTCGTTCTCGTAGAAACCGCTCATAAAAAGAAAACCGTTGTTGTGTAGTACCGACGAATATTTCTCCATGTCTTCTATCAAAACATTCTTGTGGATATTGGCAAAAATTACATCAAATTGCTCGTTGCCAAGTAGCGATGCATCGCCTTTGTGAGCTTCAACATTCGCACAATTGTTTAATATGCAGTTTTCAACGGTGCTGTCGTACGACCATTTGTCAATGTCGATGGCAACCACACGTTTTGCACCACGCATCGATGCCAGCATCGATAGTATCCCGGTTCCACAACCCATATCGAGAACAGTTTTACCTTTCATGTCGTGCTCGAGAATATATTCCATCATCAGCGATGTGGTTTCGTGGTTGCCGGTACCAAAAGCCATTTGTGGCTCAATTACAATTTCGTGTTTAGCCTTAGGGTAATCGGTATGAAACGGTGCTCTAACCACACATTTGTCGGCTACAATCAGTGGTTTAAAGTAATTTTTTTCCCATACTTCGTTCCAGTTTTGGTCTGGAATAAGCTCATTAATAAACGAGAACGAATAAAGAGGTACTTCGGATACCGACTCCAACAATGCCTGGTCGAACAACCGAGCCTGGATATAAGCTTCAATATTATCGTCGTTTTCAACGAAACTTTCGTAGTCAATTTCGCTGAGAGTGGTCATTAAAATATCCCGAAAATCCTGACTATCGGGGCTAAGTGTGATAGTGATTTTTTGATAATCCATGTTTGTTTAATTGTTTGTTGCAAAATTAACCGCGTTTTCGATTATTCAATGCATTTTGCATTACGAACTTATTTTGCTTGCAATTGACTTAGTTCTTAGTTAAGTTTGGATGTACTAAAAAATGAATATGAAAACACGATGGGGAATACTCAGTACTGCGAAAATTGGTCTGGAAAAAGTAATACCGGCCATTCAAAATACAAATAATTGCAAAGTTGTGGCTATTGCTTCGCGCCAGCTCGAAAAAGCGTACGATGCAGCTGAAAAGCTTAATATTGAAAGAACTCACGGAAGCTACGAAAGTTTGCTGAATGATAATGAGGTTGACATCATTTACAATCCGCTTCCCAATCATTTGCATGTGCCGTTTACCATTAAAGCATTAGAGGCCGGCAAGCATGTGTTATGCGAAAAGCCAATTGGGCTGAACACTGCCGAGGCAGTTGCGTTGCTTGAGGAAACTTCGAAATATCCACATCTAAAGGTGATGGAGGCCTTCATGTATCGTTTCCACCCCCAGTGGATAAAAGTGAAAGAAGCAATTGCCGAAGGAGAAATTGGTGCTGTGAAAACCATTCAGATGTTTTTTTCATATTTCAACGCCGACCCGCAAAATATTCGTAATCAGTTCGATATAGGTGGCGGAGCACTTATGGATATTGGTTGTTACTGTGTTTCAATCCCACGGTTTGTTTTCGATGCTGAGCCCAAAAGAGTGATGGCGCTTATCGATCGTGACCCCGAAATGAAAACCGACCGTTTAACCTCGGGAATGCTCGACTTCGGCAATGGTATATCTTCTGCATTTACCTGCTCTACTCAACTTAATCCTTTCCAGCGCGTGCAAATTTTAGGCGAAAAGGGCAGGATAGAAGTCGGGATACCTGTAAATGCATCTGCTGTGGGAACAACAAATATTAATGTTTTTGGTGTTAGCGGTGAAAAGAGCTATTCTTTTAACAATATCGACCAATATACACAGCAGGCCGAAGCCTTTTCCAAAGCTGTAATTGATAATACTGATGTACCAACACCTTTGACTGATGCTGTGAATAATATGATGGTTATTGATGCGCTTTTAGAAAGCGAAGCTCAAGGGAAGTGGGCATCGGTTTAGTAGTTTTGAATCATTCTTTATTCGCATTTGGTCATTTCTATGTTTACAGATGTCGTTTTGTATATATTTGTTAAATATATTGATAATAATGACAAAATTACATCGTGATGAAAACATCAATTATGGTATTCGTGTTAATGCTTTTGCTGGCCGGTATGGCTTCGTGTAACACACGGCAAACAAGCGAAGATGAAGCATCTCCGGGCTTTGAGAATTATATTACAGTTGAAGGGAACAAACTAATGGATGGCGACGAAGTTTTTCGTTTCGTTTCGTTCAATGTGCCCACTTTAAATTACAACGAAGATGAGTTTGAATTTTCGCGTTTATCGCCCTACAGTTTGCCCAACGAGTACGAAATCCGAGATGTTTTTGAAACCATAAATCAAATGGGCGGAAAAGTAGTACGCATGTACACTATTCCGGCTAAAATGCAAAATGCTCCCGATGGTACGCCAACGTATGTGCTTGCTCCGGGCGAATTCGACGAAACGTCGTTTGAGACCATGGATCTTGTTTTGGCTTTGGCCAACGAATACCAGGTACGTGTAATATTTTCACTTTTGAACAACTGGCCATGGATGGGCGGTCGTCCCGAATATGCTGCTTTTAGGGATAAAGATAAAGAGGCGTTTTGGATAGATCCGCAACTGATAGCCGATTTTAAGAAAACAATTGACTTTACCATTAATCGTGTGAATACTATTACAGGTATTCCGTATAAAGAAGATAAAGCAATTTTATGCTGGGAAACCGGCAACGAGCTTACATCGCCATTAGACTGGACCATTGAAATATGTCGCTATATAAAGAGTCTCGATAGCAAGCACCTTGTACTCGACGGGTATCATGCCATTGATAACCACCCTGTGCGCGAGGGGTCGATAAACGAACCGTCGATTGACATTGTACATTCGCATCACTATGAAGTTGACCCGATTAAATTTATCGAAAATGTTGAACGCAATATAAAAATAATCGATGGTCGTAAGCCTTATCTTATTGGTGAGTTTGGATTTGTTGGTACGCCAGCCATCGAACAGTACATCGACCGCATTATCGAGTCAGATGTTATTGGAATGCTTATTTGGGGTTTGCGTGGCCATCGTCGTGATGGCGGCTTTTACTGGCATTCAGAGCCACTTGGCTACGGACGTTACAAATCGTACCACTGGCCCGGTTTTGCATCGGGCAACGAGTACGACGAGAAAAACCTTATGGCATTGATGCGTGAAAAAGCGTATGCCATTGATGGTAAAACCCCACCGAAATTACCTGTTCCGGCAATTCCCAGTCTTTTGCCAATCGAAAATGCAGCAATAATAAGCTGGAGAGGGGCAAACGGAGCATCGGCTTACGATTTGTATCGTGCCGAATCGGCTGCCGGCCCTTTCGAGATTGTGGGCTATAACCTGTCGGATGCATCGCAACAATATTATGCGTTGTACTACGACCATACAGCCGAAATTGGCAAAGCTTATTATTACATGCTTACAGCCAAAAATGCTTCGGGCGAATCGCAGCCATCTGAAGTTGTTGGGCCGGTTAAAGTCGAAAGCAAAATGCTGATTGATAACATGGATAATTTCGGGAGCGTGTATTACAGTTCGCAGGGAGTGGTTATTTCAACAAACAACGACCGCAAGTTTAAAGAAGATATGTGTCGTTTTAATGGCAAACAAGGTCACGAAATAGTTTATTACGTACCCGGAAAACTTCAGAATGTAACTGTTTATTCGTTCTGCCAAAACGATGTCGAAAACCTTACGTTTCAAGTATCGGCCAATGGCAACAATTACCGGAACGTTGAAAGTACACGCAAAAGTTACAATAATGGCGAAGGCGATTATGGTTACTGGGTGCCTGTTTTGTATAAGTTGGCTGTTTCGGACGAAGTTCAGTTTCTGAGAATCAATATTAAAGAAGAAACCGAAATAAGTCGCGTAGAATTGGAATACAACTAATAGTATTATAGGTTTGCCCAAATGCGGGCCAGCGAAAATCCCGGTGCCTGGATATCTAAATCAAGAAAATATCCGAAAGGGGTTTGTGACGTTTCAATGTCCGCATTTTGAAGTCTTTTTTCAGCGAGATCGAAAACGTTTTTGGTGAATTCAATCGATGCTTTCGACTCGCTGAGATGGGCAAATGAATGCAAAATCACTTTTTTACAATCGTTTTTTCGAAGCACCCATTTCAGGTGGTTAACCAGTTTTTTCTCACGACCTTTCAGGTCGTTTTTTTCTTCATCGTCCTGTTCAACTTGTATAAAGGCAACTACGCAGTTGTTAAAGGTTGAACCTTTGCTTACTACTTCGGCTTGTTCGAGATTTTTAACGGCGGGTTGATACCCGAATTTCGTTGTGTATATGGCTAAAACCTTCATATTTCTTATTTTTTTACGAAAGTATAAGAAACTCTGTTTAAATTTATAAACTTTTTGAGCTTCAATGCCGATAAATGATCGGGTAAGTGCCGTATTCCCATTTTTCTTGTATTTTTGTGCATTCTTAAAAGCAAATCCTATGTCGGAAAACGATTTTGAGCATATTGTATATTCAAAAGATGTAATTGAATTTGTAACAGTTGCCAACGAATACTGCACTTTTATCGAGAATAATTCTTTGTTAAAAAGAAGTGAGTTTATAAGTAAAATTCAAAAAATATTTACTTTGCTTTATTTAAAGGCCAGCATGCTACCTAAAGTAGATGATGAAAATGCTGAAGCGCCTTCAAAATTTGTAAGCGAAGTTGATTACAGTTTTCTACTGCAAAAAATCAGCGATAAACTGGCACAATTCGACGGTTACCAGGAAGTGTTTGATGCCGATATGCAATTTAGTGAAGGTGCAATCGAAAATAATATTTCGGAAGACATTTGTGATATTTACCAGGATTTGAAAGACTTTTTAATGTCTTATCGAATCGGAACTACAGATATTATGTCGGATGCCTTGTGGGAGTGCCAGAATAATTTTGAAAATTATTGGGGTCAAAAACTGGTAAATGGTCTTCGTGCTATTCATTCGGTTATTTATTCCGAAAATGAAATTGACGTGGATGAACCCGAGGTATTTACCGGGAAGGATTCCGGCGATGAAACTGCGCACGCAGACGGTAGCTGGGTTTCAAAACATTTTAATAACTATTCAGACGAAGATTTATAAATGACCTACAAAGAGTCGATTACCAAAGAAGAACTACAAGAATTGCCCCTGCAGCAGTTTGACGGGGAAATAATTGTTATAAACAAAGAAAGTGATGCAAAAAAGGCAGTTGATTACTTGTCGAAATTCCCTTTTTTGGGTTTCGATACCGAAACCAAACCTGCTTTTAAAAAAGGACAAATCAACTATGTTGCCCTTTTGCAGCTATCAACCAATAATAAGACTTTTTTATTCAGGGTCAATTTTTTCGAGTTGCCCAAATCGCTATTGAAACTTTTGTCAGATAAGTCGATTATTAAAGCTGGTGCAGCCATTCGTGATGATATTAAAGCCCTGCAGGTTAATAAAAAATTTAATCCTGATGGATTTTTCGAGTTGCAGGATGAAGCACAGGATCTGGGACTCACAAATTTCAGTTTGAAAAAGATGGCCGGAATTATGCTGGGAATCAAAATCTCGAAGGCACAACAACTATCGAACTGGGAAGCACCTGAACTTACCGAGGCTCAGTTGCGTTATGCTGCCACCGACGCATGGATTTCGTACCGCATATACGAAAGTTTTTTAACCATGCGCGAACAAATGAACAGTTGAATTGCCAACAATAAATTATGGATCAGAACTACACAGAAATTATACTTAAATCGGGGAAAGATCAATCGCTAAAGCGCTTTCATCCCTGGGTTTTTTCGGGCGCTATTAAACAGATAAAAGGTAATGTTGATGAAGGCGACATTGTGGTTGTTAAGTCGAACCAAGGCGAATTCTTAGGAATAGGCCATTATCAGATTGGTTCGATAGCTGTTCGCATATTCTCTTTCGACAATGTACCGATAGACGAACGGTTTTGGATACAGAAACTGCAATTTGCTTACGAATTGCGACAAAAAATGCTTTTGCCGGTTGCCGACGATACAAATGTTTATCGTTTGGTACATGGCGAAGGCGATGGTTTGCCCGGCCTCATTATCGACTTTTACAACGGAACAGCCGTATTTCAAATGCACTCGATTGGTATGTATCACATTCGGGAACAGCTGGCTTCATGTTTAAAACAGGTGATGGGCGATGCGTTGAAAGCCGTTTACAACAAAAGTTCGAAAACCATTCCGTTTAAATCAGCGGTCGAGGCTGTTGATGGCTTTATTTTTGGCGAATCGCTGCCCGGAATTGTTTCGGAGTACGGCAATCTTTTTAAAGTTGACTGGGAAGAAGGTCAGAAAACAGGTTTTTTCATCGACCAGCGCGAAAACCGGAAGCTTATTCAGCAATATGCTCAGGGGCGCGATGTGCTGAACATGTTTTGTTACACCGGTGGTTTCTCTTTTTATGCCATGCGTGGCGGAGCAAACTTGGTGCATTCGGTCGATTCTTCGGAGAAAGCCATTGCTCTTACCAACGAAAATGTTGCCCTTAATTTTTCGGGCGATGAACGGCACAAAGCTTTTGCAGCCGATGTGTTCGATTTTATGAAAGATATAAAAGATCGTTACGACCTTATTGTGCTCGATCCACCGGCTTTTGCAAAACATCAGCGGTCGTTACCGCAGGCTTTGCGTGGCTACAAACGAATCAACACAAGGGCTTTCGAGCAAATACGATCCGGTGGTATTTTGTTTACTTTCAGTTGCTCGCAGGTGGTCAGTAAAGATAAATTCAGAGAAGCTGTATTTTCGGCAGCTGCTATTGCACACCGCAAGGTTCGTATTATTCATCAGTTGACACAGCCGGTTGATCACCCCGTAAATATTTATCACCCCGAAGGCGAGTATCTGAAAGGACTGGTTTTGTATGTTGAATAATTCAAAAACGCATACAATTATTTTGGTTTTGTAAAGTTCAGCTATTCTGACTTATCTTTGTATTTCAAATTTTAACAATTTAAAATCAATATAAAATGATTAATCACGTCGTATTATTCAAACTAAAAGAATTTGAAACACCTGCATTGAAGCAGGAAGCTTTAAATCAGTTCGAGTCGAAATTGCTGGCGCTTAAGAAATACATTCCTGAGTTGAAGCATATCGAAGTTGGCAAGCATTATCTGCTTGATTCGCCATCGTATGATTTAAGCCTGATTACACATTTCGAAAATCTTAACGACCTTGATATATACCGTGTACACCCCGAGCATAAAAAAGTAATTGATTTTGCAGCGCAAGTTGTGGCCGATCGTGCAGCAGTCGATTACGAATTTTAGAAGTAAGCACACAGTAATTTTTCAGAAATCATAAACTAAACATAATGACACTTTATCCGCTTAAATTTAGCCCCATTTTTAAAGAAGTGATTTGGGGCGGTGTTAAGCTCGAAACCCATTTGGGAAAAAATTTGAATGGGAAAACCAATATAGGCGAAAGCTGGGAGCTGTCGGGAGTGGCCGATAATGTTTCGGTTGTTGCCAATGGCATCCTGGCAGGAAACAGTTTGCAGGAGCTTATCGAAATTTACATGGATGAACTGGTAGGAGAGAAGGTGTTCACAAAATATGGCAATGAGTTTCCCTTACTTATAAAATTTATCGATGCCAATGCCGATTTGTCAATACAGGTACATCCAAACGACTTACAGGCTCGCGAGCGTCACCACGCTTTTGGAAAAACTGAGATGTGGTACGCGCTTGATGGTTCGGAACAAACAAAACTGATTACAGGTATTGAACGCAATACCAACCGCGACGAATTTCTGTCTAAATTAAATGATGGAACGCTGACTGAACTAATGCATTACGAGAAAGTTCAGAAAGGCGATGTGTTTTTCGTTCCTGCAAACAGAGTACATGCTATTTGTGCGGATAACCTAGTTTTAGAAATTCAGCAAACTTCCGACGTTACCTATCGTATTTACGATTACAAACGTAAAGATAAAGACGGAAATGAGCGAGAGTTGCATCTCGATTTGGCACTCGATGTGATTGATTACTCGACGGTGAAAAATCCGAAACAAGCGTATGAAATTACATCGAACAAACCTTCGCAATTGGTTGGTTGTAAATATTTTACAACAAACCTATTGCACATTGACCGGAAAATAATACGTGACTATTATAGTTTTGATAGTTTTGCAATTTGTGTTTGTGTTGAAGGAGAACTTACCATTGAAGGTGACCAGTTTGAGCCTGTAGTGCTAAAAACCGGCGAAACAGTTTTGTTGCCGGCTGGCCTAGGCGAGGTAACACTTAATCCTAAAAGCAGCACTGCCAGATTAATTGAAGTTTACATTGCATAAAAGTTAAGAATATGATTATCAAAGATGCACGTTTTGTAGTTAGTAATACCGAAGTAGATAAATGTCCGAAATCGGATTTGCCCGAATATGCATTTATTGGTCGTTCAAATGTTGGAAAGTCGTCGCTGATAAATATGATTACTAACCAAAAAAAGCTGGCAATGATTTCGGGAAAACCTGGAAAAACAAGGCTTATTAACCATTTTATAATTAATGGTAAATGGTATCTGGTTGATTTACCGGGTTACGGATATGCCAAAATATCGAAAAGCGAACGAAAAAAATGGGAGCAGATGATAAGGCGTTATCTGTTGAAGCGGAAAAACCTTTACGGCGTTTTTGTTTTGATTGATGCAAGACATGAGCCACAAAACGCCGATTTGGAATTTATGCAATGGTTGGGCGAAAGTCAGGTGTCTTTTGTAATGGTTTTTACTAAGGTTGATAAGCTTACACCAAAAGAACAGACGGAATACCAGCAAAAGTATTCCGAAAAGATGCTCGAAACATGGGATGAAACGCCTATGATGTTTGAATCATCGGCAGAAAATGGTCTTGGCCGGGACGAAATTCTTGCATTTATTAACAATGTGAACAATGTAGAACAAGCCGAATAAATTCACAATTTGATATTGTAGAATTAAAAATCAGTTAGAAATTGTTATAAAACACATTGATTATTTCTATTTTTGCGACACATTTAATATCAAAAACGATATCGCATGCCACGTAAAGCTCCGCTTAAAGTTTTTACAGGAACTGCTACTTCCTACCTAACAGAGCAAATATGCAATTATCTCAACCTCGATTTAGGTAAATCATCTTGTCCACGTTTTAGCGACGGTGAGTTTGAACCATGTTTTGAAGAAACCATTCGCGGTTCGTATGTTTTTATAGTTCAGTCAACTTTTCCGTCGGCTGATAACTTATGGGAGCTATTACTTATGATTGATGCTGCAAAAAGAGCTTCAGCCTATAAGGTAATTGCTGTGATACCATATTTTGGATACGCCAGACAGGATCGAAAAGACAAACCCCGGGTTTCTATTGGCGCAAAAGTTGCAGCCGATGTGCTTTCGGCAACCGGAGTTGATCGAATTATTACTGTTGACTTACATGCTGACCAGATTCAGGCATTTTTTAATATTCCGGTTGATCATCTTTATTCATCCTCGATGTTTATACCTTACATTCGCGAAATGGAATTGCCCAATGTGGTTATTGCATCGCCCGATGTTGGTGGAACAAAACGAGCGAACACCTATGCGAAACTTTTGGGAACCGACTTGGTGATCTGTCATAAAACCCGTAGTAAAGCAAATGTAGTTGGCAACATGACTGTAATTGGTGATGTGAAAGGTAAAGATGTAATTTTGGTTGACGATATAATTGACACTGCCGGAACCATTACTAAAGCTGCCGATTTACTCATCGAAAAAGGAGCTACAAGTGTGAGAGCTTTTGCGACACATCCTATTTTATCGGGTCCGGCTTACGAGCGAATTGAGAACTCGGCCTTAACCGAGGTGTTTTTTACCGACACTATCCCGTTGAAAAAGAAATCAGATAAAATTAAAATAATATCGTTGGCGCCTTTATTGGCCGACGTAATCGACAAAGTGTATTATTATAAGTCGATTAGTACATTTTACATTCAATAAATAGTTGGTTTAAGCAATAGATTTTTATCTTTGCACCGCTTTTAAAAATAATAATTATAAATGTGTATGCGGTTTGTCCCGATAACCAAAATATAATGGGTAAGGGAAGGGCTGAGTACCACAAAAAAGGAAATTATGAGAACATTTGAATTAGAAGGAAAATTAAGAGAAAGCCTTGGTAAAAAGGATGCAAAAAAATTGCGTGTAGCAAATCAGGTGCCATGTGTACTTTACGGATTAGAAGAGAACATTCACTTCTATTGCAATTTAGAGGCTGTACGTAAATTAATTTACACACCTCACGTTTACCTGATTAATCTTAATCTTGACGGCAAACAATACCAGGCTGTAATGCAAGATATCCAATATCATCCCGTAAATGATGAACCATTGCACATCGACTTTTTGAAAACCAGTGAAGACAAGCCTGTTAAGGTTAATATTCCTGTAGTAACAAACGGATTTGCAAAAGGTATTCGCGAAGGTGGTCGTTTGCAGGTCGAAATGCGTCGTTTGTGGGTGTCGGCTTTACCTAAAGATTTACCGGATGAAATTAAGATTGACGTAACCAATCTTGGAATTAACGAAAGCTACCGGGTAAGCGATATCGAAACCGATACACTCAAAATTATTAACGTTAAATCAGTACCTGTTGTACGTGTTATGGTAACCCGTGCTTCACGTTCGGCTAGCGGTGCTGCTACTGTTGACGGTGAAGAAGCAACTGAAAGCGAAGAAAATGCTGAAGAGTAAACACTGACCCGGTGTTATCAATTCTAAATTAAAAATATTTTGAATGAAGTATTTAATTGCCGGATTGGGTAACATAGGAGATGAATACAAGAATACACGCCATAACATTGGCTTTAGAATATTGGACACTCTTGCCGGGGTGTCCAATATTGTTTTTAACGAAAGTAAACGTTATGGAGCCATTGCCGAATATAAGTTTAAAGGGCGTATTTTTATTCTCCTGAAACCTTCTACGTACATGAATTTGAGTGGAAATGCAGTCAGGTACTGGATGCAAAAAGAAAAAATTCCACTCGAAAACCTGCTGGTGCTGGTCGATGATATTGCTTTGCCTTCAGGAACCATTAGGTTAAGAGGCAAAGGCGGTGATGCCGGACACAACGGGTTGAAACACATTAACCAGATACTGGGTACTAATGAATACGCGCGTTTGCGTTTCGGCATAGGAAATGATTATAGCCAGGGGCAGCAAATCGACTATGTGCTGGGCGAGTGGGACGAAGAAGAGGAAAAAGTTTTGTCCGAAAGGATTGAGACAGCTATTCAGATAATAAAATCGTTTGGTACCATAGGGCTCAATCGTACAATGAATCAATTCAATAACAAATAAATTTTTAATATATGGCTTCCAATTCTATTCGTATCGATAAATGGTTGTGGGCCGTACGGGTTTTTAAAACACGTAGCCTTGCTTCAGAGGCCTGCCGTAAGGGACGGGTCGAGATTAACGGCATGTCGGTAAAACCTTCGCGCGAGATAAAAGTAAACGAGGTAATACAGGTGCGTAAAACGCCCGTAAATTACCAGTTAAAAGTAATTGCGCTTACCGAAAAACGAATGGGTGCAAAGCTGGTTTCCGAATATATGGAAGATATTACCCCCGCCGAAAATCTTGAAGTACTCGAAATGCAAAAGCTCATGTCGTGGTCTGGTAGAAGCAAAGGACAGGGACGTCCGACAAAAAAAGACCGGCGCGACATTGACCAATTATTTGATGATTAGTTTGTTAATTGTCAGTTGGTTTTAGTAATTTTACATGTAGATTTAAACCCAACTGGCATGAGAAAATTATATTTTTTTGCAACTGTCGCATTTTGTATAATACAGGTGCACGTTTCGAAAGCACAAATTGATTTTGAAGCATATAATCAATTTAAATCTCAAACCATTAATCTCACTTCCGATGGGTTAGAGACACTTTATCCCCGTTCATCGTCATCTTATTTCAAAGGATACAATAAAACACCGGATTTTGATGATGTCGCATATCTCGATTCAGTAACAGAAGCATACAGCCTTACTTCTGATGAGCTAAATCTGCTGGTGCAGAATCATTTCTTTGTTACCGAAAGGCAATCTCATTCAACATTTGCCAAGGCTTTACACGATATTTACATCAACGATCTCCCGGTATTTGTTTCAACCGACATCATTCTCGATGCCCTACATCGTTCGTACAGTTATTTACTAAAAACAATTGAACGTAGCGTTATGAGCAACAATCTGGAATCGTTTTTGGGCGGTATGTACAATAACTTTCCTGGTATTCAGCAAAAGTACAACGAATTGGGAGTTGATGTAAGCCTCGAAGATGTTGATTTATATGTTAGTGTTGCATGGTCGTTGATAAGCGATCAGAAACATCTTCCACATATTGCTTCTGTTGATATGTATAACGAGATACTTGATAATATTGAATCGCACAGTGCAATTTCGATAAGCTTGTTTTGCAAGCCGGAAAGGAAAAGGAAGCTGGATTTTTCTCAGTTTGAAGTGCGTGGACATTACGTTTACAGCGAAACAGACAAGATGTTTGACTACAAGTCGCTTGAGCCATATTTCAAAGCACAGATGTGGCTTGGGCGTATCGAATTTTTTCTGACCAAGCCGGCTGAAAGTCCGTGGGAAGAGCCATGGGGCGACGAAGAGATAAGACGTATGAATATTAGTGCATTTTTGCTGAACGAATTGGCCGACATGACGGAGGAAAAGCAATTGTTTGCAGTAAATGAGCAAATTATAAATTACCTGGTAGGAGCCAGCGATAACATCACACCTGAACAATATGCCAGTTTTTTGAATGAGCAGGGAATTGCTGATGCCTCACAGTTAAATGACAATGCTTTGTATAATGCATATTATTCTGCTTTATCTGAAAATGAAGATTTAGCACAACTAATAATGGGCGGACAGTTGTTTTCTAACCCGTATTCGGCAACTCCAGATAAGTTGCCGGTTTCGTATCGCTTATCGGGGCAGCGTTATGTGCTCGATTCACACATCTTGTCGAATATGGTTTACGACAGAATTATTTATAATGGTAAAAAGATTTTCAGGGGAATGCCTGACCCCCTCGATGCATTGTTTGCTTTGGGAAACAACGATTCATACTTTTTTTTGAACGATGAGCTTGAGGCGTTTAAATATGCGTCGAACCTGGCAAATATGCGGTACTTAACCGATCATAAAGAAGCTTCATTCTGGACATCGGGATACTATAGTAGCTGGCTGGGTGCCATTAGATGCCTAAATACCGATGATAGCGAAAATCTGCCATTCTTTATGCGTACTTCGGCCTGGCATCAGCAAAAAATGAATACGCAGCTGGCTTCGTGGGCACAGCTCAGGCACGATAACGTTTTGTATGCAAAGCCCTCGTACACCGGAATGACTGGCTGTTCGTACCCATATTCATATGTTGAACCTTATCCTGAGTTTTATCGTACCATTGCCAATTTTACAAATGAACTAGCTTCATTTCTGAATACAATAGCATTGACCGATTGGGAAAGTATTAATGCTGTTGCAACGTTAAGCGACATACCCCCGGTTATGGAAAAGCTTGAAGCAATTTCGATTAAAGAGCTCAGCAGAACACCCTTGAGCACCGACGAGAAAGACTGGCTTAAGCAAATGCTTTTTGAAGATGGCATGAGCGGTCGGCCTCCATATTCAGGCTGGTATTCCGAGTTATTGTTGAATCCACACGATATGCTTGAAGCAGATTATCCAATTGTTGATATTCACACGCAGCCTACCCTCGAAGGGGGGCAGGTGGTTGGTTATGTTTTGCATGTGGCTACCGGTAAAGTAAACATAGGGACATTTATTGTAGAAAACAGCGAAACGAACTCCTACATGGCATACACTGGGCCTTTCTTTTCGTATTACGATACCATAACCATCGATTACGAAAGGCTGACTGATGAAGACTGGCTTGCGATTGTTGAAAAAGGTGATTTGCCTGCCCGTCCGCAGTGGACCGAAGCATACCTGGCTGATGAAAAGGGCAGCATAAGTACCGAAACAATTGAACTTCCATCGGAAAAACTGATTGTTTTGAGTAATTCCGAAAAGACTTTCGAAAAAATAGTAAAGTGTTACCCAAATCCGGTTGAAAGTGCCCTTAATGTTTACTTTCCCGGTAATGTAACGGTACTTAATTACGAAATTTTTTCTTCAGATGGCAAGCGTGTTGCGGGTGGAAATATACATAATAATGGTGTCCTCGATTTTTCATCATTCAAAAAGGGATTATATTTGTTGCACTTTAAGGGAGAAAACATTGAAGAGATTAAGAAAATAGTTAAATACACACCATGATTATAGCTGAGGAAAAGAAGAAAAAGAATATTTCGGAATACATACTTTACATGTGGCAGATTGAGGATATGATTCGCGCTTTGAAACTGGACATGAATTTAATTAACGAGAAACTCGTAGGGCAATACCAAGTAGAAGAAGCGAAGCGTGAGGAGATTTACAACTGGTTTGAGAACCTGGTACTGATGATGCAAAAGGAGCAGAAACAACAAATGGGGCATCTTCAGTTTTTGGCAAATACGGTAAACGATCTCGACCTTTTTCATAAGGCAATTATACTTGAACAGGCCGACCCTGGCTACACCCGCTTATACAACGATATAAAACCGGATATTGATTTGGTTCGCCAAAAATCGGGAAAGCAGCATAACGATATCGAGGTGGCTCTTAATACCCTGTACCTTATACTGATGCTGAAAATGAATAAAAAAGAAGTTAGTGAGGGAACACAACAAGCTGTTTGGAAATTTGGCAATTTTATGGCTTACCTTTCAAAACTTTATAAATCTTTCGAAGCTGGAGAACTTGAGCTGGAAAACTTTAGCTGATCGTTTCTTAAATTGTAATTGATACTCCACTCTTAAGCTTATCGTCCGATAGTAATAAAGGCAAATAGAAAATTGAAACAACATTCATTATATATCGTTTTGTTTTTGTTGTTGTTGCACTCATTTTGTGATGCAAACGGAAAATATTCTTTTTCCAGTATCGGCATGCGCAATGGTTTGGCTAACAATACTGTAAACGCAATTTCGCAGGACGATTTGGGCTTTATATGGGTTGGTTCTACCGGGAAAATAGAACGCTACGATGGTGTTCAAATTCGTAGTTATACTCATTTATTGGGCGAAAGTTCCGACGATATTCTTTCTGTATGTCATGCCGGCACAGCAATTTGGGCAGGAACTTCATCAGGTTTGCTTTTTACTCCTAATTCCTATACTCCTTTTTCAAAAGTAGAATTGAATAGCGATAAAGTGTCGGTAAATGTTTTAGTTGAGTTGACTGATAGTACAATAATAGCAGGTACCGGTGAAGGCGCATATATTTTTTATGGTGAAGGTGAAATTTCAAAATACATTAAACTATCGGGAAATGCTAACAGTGTTGGTAATTATGTTACAGGCATTGTGATTGAAAATGAGAATTTTATATGGTTCTCAACCTTGGGCGGATTAGCAAAATATTCAATACACGATGATGAAGTGTATCGATATACCTTTGAAAAAAACCCACAATCATCATTCAACGAATTTACAGCCATAAGCATCATCGATTCTGTTATATACCTCGGCACGCCAAATATGGGGCTTGTTGAATTTAACCGTGAAAACGAGACGTTTTCCGAAAGCCGGGATATTGGTGGTGGAATAATCAAGACTATGTTGAATGATGAGGCTGGTAATCTTTATATTGGCACAAATGGTGAGGGATTGAAAATATTGAACCTCGAAAGTGGTAGCCTGAATGTATTGAAACACGACCTGTCAAATAATAATTCACTGAGTTCAAATTCAATATATTCTCTGTTTTTAGATAAAGACAAACGCTTATGGGTGGGCACTTATAATGCAGGATTGAATTATTTAAATAATATTGGACATCTGTTCAGTGTGTATGAAATGAAGCATACGAATTCTGTTTTGCCCGAAAATGTCCGGTCGTTTTATTTTGATGATAATGGTGATAAATATTTTGGAACCCGCGAGGGATTAATTATTGAAGAAGCCAACGGAAATGCATCTTTAGTTCGCTCAGGTGATGCCAATTGCCGTTTACGTTCAAATATTATTCTTACTTTGTTTGAGTACAGCGGTTACATACTGGCAGGTACTTTTGGCGGTGGAATTACTGTTGTAAATAAAAAAACAGGGCTGGAACAATTGCTAAATAATGATGAACTTACCTTTGAAAATGTTTATGCTTTCGATACCGATAATCAAAACAGATTGTGGATATCGACGTACAAGGGGATATACTGTTACGACCACCAAACAGGCCATATTCGACATTTTGACCTTACTGCGCAGGGATTATTTTCGAATGAAGCAACCCATTTGTTTATCGATTCGAGCAACCGTTTGTGGGTGAGTACCCGCTTCGGCATTGGTTTATTTTCACTAGAAGAGGATAGAATAGAGCATGTATTGTTACCATCGGAATTTAGTCGGCACATAAAGTTTAATGCAACATACGAAGATTCGAACAGTGATTTCTGGATAGCAGGCAACGATGGTTTGTATCATATAGAGAAAAGCCTTGTTGCTTATACAAAATATAGCAAGACGAATGGTTTGTCTGACAATCAAATCAATTCGGTAATTGAAAGTGAAGAGGGGATGTTCTGGATTGGCACAAACTATGGTTTAAACCGGTTTAATGTTAAAAGCGAACGCATTGAGCAGTTTGTTCAGAAGCATGGTTTGCCAAGTATGATTTTTTCTGTCGGCGCTGCGAGTCAATTTTCTGATAGTATAATTTATATGGGAACAGAAAAGGGACTTATATATTTCAAAACTGGTGAAATTGCACCCCATAAATATTCGACTCCTGTTGTTCTTACCGACCTTTTTATCGATGGGAAAAATTATAATCATTCTGATGAATTGTCATTGAATCAGCCACTTGAATATGCTCAATCGCTTACTTTAAAGAATAATTTTAGTAGTATCGGATTTAGGGTTGTTTCTGTTGATTATTCAGGCGAAGGAACAAAGTATTTTTACAAACTCGAAGGTGTTGATAATGACTGGAATGAAAACGGAACAGGCAATACAACATATTTCGACAGGTTAAAAGCAGGTAACTATACACTAAAAATTAAAGCAAACAGTACGGATAATGTAAACAGTACTTCGATAAATTTGCAGATTAAGAATCCATTTTACCGTCATCCTATTTTTTATATTATCGTTTTTGTGGTTTTAACCCAAATTGTATTCTTTTTATTTCACTATATCCGGCAATTGCAATACCTGGTGAATAAAATGAAAAACTTTAAAATGAGGCCGAATAAACCTAAGGTGTTAAAAATGCCAAAGGAAAAAGGTGAAGAACTTTTGGTAAAGATTACCAAGTTTTTTGAAGAAGAAAAACCTTACATGAATGCCGAGATAAAGGTTTCTGATGTGGCTGAAAAACTCGACATTCCCACACACGAAATATCGCAGGTGATAAACCGATATATGAACAAGTCGTTTAACGATTTGGTTAATGGATATAGGGTTGCTGAAGTAAAAAAGATAATGAGTGACCCTGAATATTCAAAATACACACTTATTGCTTTGTCCGAAAATTGCGGATTCAACTCCAAAACTTCATTTTACAGGGTTTTTAAAAAAGAAACCGGTCAGACACCGGCTGAATATTTGAAGAGTATTAAAGCTAAATCGGCTGAATATTCTGAATGTTGATTTTTCTCATAAGAGCTAAAATGCAGTGTGTTAGGGTTTTGTGCTCACCCCAAAAAAGTGCCATTTTATAAGATGGGACGTTTTAACACAGCTTATCCTTCTCTTGTTCCGAAAAAGAAAATTACATTGCCATCGAAAAAAATTCACTCATATTCTACACGATGTAATGGTTATTGTATAATTACCGACACGGTGTACAAAAAGGTAATGTTATGTTAGGCAATGTAAATCAAACATTAAAACGGGGATATTTTTCGTTATTAAAGTGGAATCGCTTATCGGCGGTACAAAACAGTAATGTGAAGGTAAAACCAAGGCTTTTGCTTCTTGAGGATGATGATAATACAGCCGGGTTGCTGATGACATTGCTGATGGGGTATTTCGATGTTCATTGCATATCGCACGGTGTTAATGTGTTCGAAAACATTAAAAAGTATTCGCCACGAATAATTGTATCTGAAATGATGATGCTGGGTATCAATGGTTTCGAATTTTCATCGCAATTGCGAAATAATGCAGAAACAGCTTCGATTCCGTTTGTTATGGTAAACTCTAAGGGGGTGAACCTTAATAAAATGGATATATTCCGGAGCGGAGCAGTTGATTTTTGGGAACCGCCTTTCGAAAACGATATTTTAAGTCTTAGGTTGTATAATATTGTTGAAAAACAGTGGCAGAGTAACAGAAAAGGACAAGTTGCTGATTTTGCACCTGCTAAAAAGATTGTGCTATCGTCGCTTGATGAAAACTTTTTGAGAAATGCAGCCCACTTGGTTAACGAAAACCTCGATAACCCAAATCTGAATGTAGCAACATTGAGTAAAGGGATGGCTCTTTCGCCTAACAAAACCTATCGTAAAATAAAGGCATTAACAGGATTGACGGCAAAAGAGTTTATTCGAATGCAACGCCTTAAAACAGCCAAAAATCTTCTGGCTCAGAATAAGCGCAGCATTTCTGAAATATTGTATATGGTAGGGTTTTCATCTCCTTCGTATTTCTCGCGTTGTTTTAGAGCAGCATACGGATGCACTCCATCTGAATATGTAGAAAAATCAGTATTAAAAAGCGACAAGATTATTTTTTGATCATCTATAATTATACATAATGAGAAAATATTATTTAACAACTTTTATTACGCTTATGCTATTTTTAATCGGAGCATGTAAAAACATTCGCCCCGATGAATTTAGCCTTGAAAAGCAAATTATTTATTGCGAACAAAAAGCAAATACAACATTAAGTAAAATAGATGGAGATACGCTTTGTCCACGTAATGTTCTTTCAGGCGAAAATACATGGAACTTTGTTGACCGGTACGACTGGACTAGCGGATTTTGGCCGGGAATGTTATGGTATATGTACGAATTAACCGGTGAAGATAAGTGGAACTTGGAAGCGAGGAAATACACCGGATATCTTGAGCCACTGGCTTATGGTGATCCAAACGACCATGATCTGGGATTCCAGATTTTTTGTAGTTATGGCAATGGCTATCGTTTAACTTCCGATTCGGTGTATAAAAAGGTAATACTAAGCACGGCCGCTAAACTGGCTGAATTATACAATCCTACAGTCGGTACTATTTTATCATGGCCTGGAATGCGCGAGAAAATGGGCTGGCCGCACAATACTATAATCGACAATATGATGAATCTTGAATTGTTGTTCTGGGCATCTAAAAACGGAGGCTCAAAAGAGCTGTATGATATTGCGGTTAAGCATGCCGAAAAAACGATGGAAAATCTGGTTCGTGATGATTTTTCAACCTACCATGTGGCCGTTTTTGACACCACTGACGGCAGATTTATCAAGGGTGTCACGCATCAGGGTTACGCAGATGAATCAAAATGGATGCGTGGACAGGCCTGGGGTATTTACGGGTTTACCATGAGTTACCGTGAAACCGGACGAAACGACTTTCTGGAAATGGCCCAAAAGCTGGCCGATACTTTTATTTCCCTTTTGCCCAATGATAAAATTCCCTACTGGGATTCAGAAGATCCAGCGATTCCGAATGCACCCCGCGACGCATCTGCGGCTGCTATTGCGGCTTCGGCCTTGTTGGAGCTATCTACGCTTCTGGATGCTGAAACCGGGCAAGAATATCGCGAAACTGCGGTTGACCTGATTTCGAAATTATCGACTGAGAAATATCTTAGCGGTGAAGATAATCCGGCTTTTCTGCTGCACTCCACCGGACATAAACCAAATAATTCAGAGGTGGATGCTTCAATTATTTATGCTGATTACTATTACCTTGAAGCATTGATGAGGTTAAAGATGATGGAGGCTGGTTCTTAGATAAGTCAAAGAATTTATTTCCAGTAAGAAAAAGATGTGTTATTAATAAGTTATACAGTGATGTACATAAAACATTTACTTTATATAATTACCATAAGAACAGATACTATGCAGAAATTTGTATTATTACTAATTGGATGCTTTTTTTTGATAGGCTCCGAGGTATTTGCCCAGGGCTTTAAACACCCTGGCCTGTTACATACCGAAGAAGATTTTGAAAGAATAAAGAGCCAGTTGGCAGAAGGCCATCCTGCTGTTGTACAGGGATACGAAAACCTCAAGGCCAACGAATGGTCTCAGTCTAATGTTGGAACCTGGCCCAATGAAACCATTAAGCGTGGTATTGCCGGCGATGAAAATTTCATGAATGCTGCCCGTGGAGCAGCGGCTGCCTACCAGAATGCTTTACGATGGAAAATCAGTGGAGATCAGGCGCATGCCGACAGAGCTGTTTATATTTTAAATGCCTGGGCTTCTATCTGTACAGGAATCCATGGAAATACCAACCAATCACTGGCAAGTGGGATATACGGCTACGAATTTGCCAATGCTGCCGAGCTGATGCGTGACTATGAAGGGTGGGAGCGTGCCGATTTCCGAAAATTTCAGGAATTTTTAATGCATGTGTTTTATCCCAAGGCCATTGACTTTTTGAAACGCCGGCATGGTACCTGGGAACAGGGAAGACCCGGCCATTATTGGGCAAACTGGGGTCTGTGTAATGCTTTGACTGTAATGAGTATTGGTGTTGTGTGTGATGATGTGTTTGTTTATAACCAGGGTGTCGCTTTTTACAAATACGATAAAGTGGGAACGTTCACCGAAAACCCTGAACCGCCTATTGTCAATGATGGTCTGAACGAGTTTTTGGGCAATCTTGTCCCTATCCTTTTTGAGGATGAAAGGAGGCCATTTGGCTTTTTAGGCCAATGCCAGGAATCGGGTCGCGACCAGGGGCATTCAACTATGTCCATAGGACTGGCCGTAGATATTGCACAAACAGGCTGGAACCAGGGAGATGATCTGTTTGGCTATATGGATAATAGATTGGCTGCCGGGTTGGAATATGTTGCAGCCTATAATTCGGGGGTTGATGATTTACCGTGGGCCGAGTATTGGTATCATGATGTAAGAACTGCTCTTCACAATGCCTGGAAGCAAACCTGGAACAATGAACATGCCAGGGGACAGTTTCGCCCTTATTGGGACAGAGTTCTTGGTCATTACGAGGGAATAAAGGGGGTTGATATGGCTTTTTCTGAAGATATGAGCAATATGGTGGTAGCTGATGCCGGAGGTAGCGGTGGAACCAGTGGCGGATACGATCATCTAGGGTATTCCACCCTTACAAGTACCCGCCCGACTGTTACTCCGGAGGAGGCACCTACTACTATAAACACAACGATAAATTATAATGGTGAAATTCTTAAACGTGGTGAGTTGATGAATGTAGAACCCGGTAGCACTGTGAAATTTATGCCTGTCTTGCCCGATGATGAAACCGATACCGGAAACTGGGAGTGGAGTACAGGAGATACCGGCAAAGATTTGGAAATAACAGCCGACAGCAGTGCGCTTTACAGGGTAAACTATACAAATTCCAGGGGGGTAACCAGTACTCAGTTGTTCAGTGTGGCTGTTAGTGGCGATGCCTGGCCGGATAAATATACGCCTTATATAAAAGTTGATGGTGAAACCTTCAACGATACAACCATTACCGTACCCCAGTTTTCGCCATTGACACTATGGGCGGATGCGTCATCCTTCCGATCAACCTATGAGTGGAACACGGGAGAAACTTCACATGCAATTTTTGTGGAAGCAGACAGTACAGACCAAACTTATACTGTTGTTGGAACGAATCAGGCAGGTGTAGAGGTTCAAATAACCTTTCACATTAATGTGGAAAATCTTGGTCCCGGTTATTCTGTAAATAATGAACCGGTTGAAAACAGTAATCAAGTGGTTGTTTTAACTGGGCAAACAATTGAGCTTATCCCCGTGTTAAAACCCGGGATTGATGGCGGTACCTGGACGTGGAGTGATGGGAGTAACGATGCAACGAAAGTGTTAGAAAACGTTGAAGAATCGACGGAAGTTTCGGTGACTTATGTTCACGAAGGCGAAGAATCTAAAGTCGATTATCAGATTTTTGTGTTGCCATTTGCCGATGCTTTGGGGTACTGGCCCATGGATGAAAACCAGTTAAACATAGCCCATGATATTTGGGCGGGTAACGATGCTCAAATGAAACAGGGAGGATGGACAAATGGAATTACCAACAATGGATATCAATTAATGGGCTTAACGTCTTCTTTCATGCAGCTCCCCGCAGGTTTTATTAGTTCGTTGGATGATTTTACCATTTCTATTTGGGTGAAGCCTGAAGCGCTTGCGAGCTGGACCCGTGTGTGGGATTTTGGAAGAGGAACAGATTATAACATGTTTCTTGCCGCCAGTGCCGAAGGCGATAATAATTCTTTTCGGTTTGCCATTAAGGCCGGAGGCGATGAAGAGCAAATTAATACTTCACAAGTATTGGAAGTTGGTGAATGGTCGCATTTGACGGTAACAAGGAGTGGCAATCTGGGCGTAATGTATCTTAATGGAGAAGAAGTGGGTAGAAATACCAATATGACTCTTTTCCCATCGGACTTAGGATTTACCGACCAAAATTACATTGGAAAATCACAATGGCCCGATCCCGGGCTTAATGGAACTGTCGATGAATTGAAAATATACAGCAGGGCGTTGAGTCAGGAAGAAGTTATGGAGATAACAAACCTCGTTATTCCTGAAGCGCCGGTTAATTTAGCGGCTTTGGTTGTTGATGGTAATGTGGAACTGACCTGGGATGATTTGGAAGGTGTCAGGGGATATAATGTCAAGCGTTCTCTGGAATCAGGAGGGCCTTATGCCGAGATTCGAAACAACACGCTTCGGAATAGTTATACAGACAGATCGGTGGACGGAGGTACTTATTATTATGTGGTTTCTGGCAATCATTATGGTTTTGAAGGGTCATTATCCAACGAAGTTTCTATTACACTCACAACAACAGGACTACGAAATACTGAGTTTGGAGCATGGAGTGTATATCCAAACCCAGTCAAAGATGAATTGATTATTGAGTTTGCTGATGATCTTGGTGCAGACAATGAAATATTGATTCTTGATCTAAGAGGATCCATACTTTTTTTGCCGGTAAAGCAGAGTGGCAACCGTTGTATGGTTCAAATGGGGAGTTTGCCAGGAGGAATTTATCTTGTTCAGATTGTCAGGAATGGTGAAAAGCTGGTAAAAACTGTTTTAAAGCAATAACCACAGCTGGCTGGGTTTTTTTAAATTTGGTTAAGAAACTTTATTCATCCTCCCCACACAGGTAAATCATTATATGGCGAGTTCCATCGAATACCTTAAAGAAATTTTAAACATAATGAGATGAAAAAAATAAACGTACCAATACTGGTTCTGATTGTACTTGTTTTTAGCAGTACATTATTAACGAGCGCAAAGAATCGTTTCGTACATCCCGGTGGCTTGCATACACAGGCCGATCTTGACCGGATGAAAACGAAGGTGGCCGAAGGGGCACATCCATGGATCGACGGGTGGAATCTTCTCATAAAAGATCCTTTAGCGCAGAATACGTATAAAGCATCTCCACGAGAGAATATGAACATCAGGCAGCTAATGTCTAAAGATGCCCATGCTGCATATTTAAATGCAATCCGTTGGTATGTTTCCGGTGACGAAAGCTATGCAAAATGTGCAATCGGCATATTAAATGATTATTCATGTATTGTCAATCAAATCCCCTCGGGTGGTAATACCGATATTGTTGGATTGGGGGGGATAGGCATATCTGAATTGGCCATGGCTGCCGAAATTATGAGAATTTATAATGGATGGGAGCAAGCCGACTTCAGAAGGTTTCAAAACATGATGATGGATTACTTTTATCCTGTATGCCACGATTTTTTGGTAAACCACAATGGTGCATGCATCGATTATTATTGGGCTAATTGGGATGCCAATAACATTACTGCTTTAATTGCCATCGGGGTGTTGTGCGACAATCAGGCTATTTATAATGAAGGGGTAGAATATTTTAAAAATGGCAAGGGTACAGGAAGCATAAAGCATGCAGTTTATTACATCCATGATGGAAATTTGGGGCAATGGCAGGAAAGTGGACGGGATCAGGAACATGGCCAATTAGGAGTAGGGCTATTAGGAACGGCTTGTCAGATTGCCTGGAACCAGGGGCTCGACCTTTTCGGATATGACAACAACCGCCTGCTGGCCGGTGCTGAATATACTGCGAAGTACAACCAGATGCAAGATGTGCCTTTCAAATTTTATAACAACTGCCAGCCGGCAAATCATAAATGGCCGGCGATTAACGGACGTGGCCGATTGGACGATCGTCCGGTTTGGGAAATGTTGTATAATCATTATGTAGTACGTCAGGGATTAAACGCACCCCATGTTCAGCGCATGGCTGAATTGATGCGGCCTGAACATGGAAGTAAAGACCACTTTGGCTACGGATCGCTTACTTTTGCATTAGAGGAAGCCAGTTGCCCGCCACACCCGGTTCCGGGCAGGGCCACCGGATTGAAAGTTACTGCCGGTGTTGGAAAGGTGTTCTTAAGCTGGCAACCACCTGCTGATTATACTGCAACCGGATACGTTATACAGCGTTCGACCCACAGCGATGGAAGTTATTCAACGATTGACTCATGGGATGCCAATACCTATACAGTTTATGCCGACAAAAGTGTATCAAATGGCACCACATATTTTTATAGGGTTGCTGCACTTAATCAATCAGGTACAGGGGAATTTTCTTCTGTTTCCAGTTCAACTCCTCTTGATGCAACTTTTTTACCATCAAAATGGGAAATGGTTAATATAGGCACTAATTCTACTGGAAGTGCTGAATTTGCGGATGTGGCAGGTTCAACTTTTATTTTATCGGGAAATGGAAATAATATTGGTGGAACCGGAGATAATGCTACTTACTGCTATACAAAAGTAACAGGCGATTATGAAATAACCTGCCGCATCAGTGATATTACCGGATCGTTATTGAAAACAGGGCTGATGATTAGGGAATCATTAAACCCAAATTCAACTGCCGTTACCATTACTTTAGGTGAAGGTGGTGGAAGGTTTGCCCGGATGGGATACAGAATTTCTACTGATGCCGCGATGTCATCAACTTTGGGTAACACATATACCTGGCTACCTGCCTGGTTTAGAATAAAGCGCATAGGAAATACATTTACTGCTTTTGAATCATCCGATGGTGAAACATGGTTCGAAATTGATCATGTTGAAATGTCAATGGCTTCGTCATGCTTTGCTGGTTTGGCCGTAAGTTCCCGGAGCAACAGTTCTGACGTTACAACAACTTTTGACCATGTTTCAGTAATTGCTGAAAGTAAGTAGTATAGGGAAACAGGAATTGTTATGTACTTAGGCACCTTTGTCTTGATAGTTTGAATTTTGATGCAGAAGGAATTATTAAAACGATAGCGCCAAAGGGTGTCACTTCTTTTATTAATCAGTAACTTAACAGCTATGAAGAATATAATAATGATTTTATTGGTTGCTTTTTCTATAGCAGCATATGCACAGGAACTTATTACCTACGAAGTTCCGCACGAAATGTTATATACCGCTCACAACGATGACTTTACAGTAAAAGTACGAGTGCCGGATGGTGAGTGGCAAGATTTGTACGAATACAATGTGCAGGTCGATATGGATAGAGTAAGTGATGCATCCATGGTTTACTTTGATTTTTCAGGAAAGGTGGATGTTTGGGTTAAAAAAAACAACGGACTTGTTCATAAAGCAGAAATCCGTCCGCGTTCCTACAATATTGTACCCGAAATAAATGGTAATGTAATGACTTTTAGTTTAGAGCAGACCAGGAATATTTCGTTGGAAGTAAATGGAGACAAATTGCATAGTCTACATCTTTTTGCCAATCCAATACGAAACGATAAACCCGATATTGATGATCCTGATGTCATCTATTTTGGTCCGGGAGTTCATCGGCCAGGGGATTTACCGGGTGATGTATTCCATATTCCTTCAGGAAAGACAGTTTACATTGATGGTGGTGCCGTTGTATTAGGCAAATTTATGATTGATTCGGCTCGCGATGTAAGAATTATTGGTCACGGACTTGTATATCAGCCCGAGCGTGGTGTCGAGATTCGCCATTCCCATAATGTAACGGTTGATGGTCCAATTTTTATCAATCCCGACCATTATACCATTTATGGAGGTGGTTCTACAGGATTGAATATACGTAACATCAAATCATTTGCATGTAAACCATGGACCGATGGTATTGACCTTATGTCATGCTCCGATGTTGTGGTTGACGGGGTGTTCTTACGCACATCTGATGATTGTATTGCGATATATGGTCATCGTTGGGATTTTTACGGGAATGCCCGAAATATTCAAATTAAAAATTCATCACTCTGGGCCGATGTTGCCCATCCAACCAATATTGGCGTTCATGGAAATGCAACAGCTGGTGGCGATACCATTGAAAATGTTGTTTTTAGTAATATTGATATTTTAGAGCATGATGAAGATACTAGGATTGCGCAAGGGTGTTTTGGAATTTCTGCAGGAGACAACAACCTTGTGCGGAGCATCAAATATGAGAATATAAGAATTGAGGATTTCGAGGAGGGTATGCTTCTAAAATTTCAGGTGTTTTATAGCGAAAAATATGGACATGCAGCAGGACGTGGAATTCATGACATTATTTTGAAAGATGTTCAATACAACGGAAATTCAGCTAATCCATCTGAAATAATTGGTTATAGCGAAGATAGAAATGTAAAAAACATACTGATAGAAGGGTTAAAAATTAATGGACAAGTGGTTGAAAATGCCACCGATGGGAATATTCATATTGGTGAGTTTACCAGTGATATAGTATTCAAAAAGTGAAAATCGCTGAATCGGTGGAGTAAATTATTTTGCCTCTGCCCGTTTTGGAGATGAAACTATTCTGTTGTGGTTCGACGGACAAAAGAATTCCTCTATTACAATGCATATGGACAAAAACCCGAGGTACTTATGTTGAATGAACAACATGCCCGGTTTGAGAAACTGTTGATTAAAAGTTATAAAATATTAATTATGAAGAAATAGTTTTATTGTTATTTGCGCTTATCGGTGTTTTAGGGCTTAACTCACAAAGCTACGAATGGGTAAGCAGTACAAACGAAAATGAATGGTAGCTTATCACGGGGTTGAAGAATATGCATTTTGGAACACAATATTAGCCGACGATGGAGTGAGTGGCTGGGGATGGAAACAAAATGCGCTGATACGAGTCGATTCAAAAAACCGAACAGCTACCTATCCGCCCGAGTATTTTTTCTCTTCATCTTAATGGTTTGATTCTGAACCAGTGGCTTCGCCCAAAAGCTGATACTGAGGATGTATCCAAAAGTGAGGAGTAACACGAACATGCCGGGGCGTAGGCCAAACCAGTCTTTTAATTGGCCAATTATTAACGGTACTATTGCACCACCGGCAATTCCGGTACATAAAATACCCGAAAAAGTCCC
>JAQICD010000239.1 GCA_027858715.1 Prolixibacteraceae bacterium | reverse complement strand
AGAAATTATGAGTATACTTAAATTAAAACCAGATGCTATGATAAAAAAATAGCAACGAATTAAAGAAAAATATATCAGCTAACCGTTGATTTTACTCGTTTTGTTAAAATAAAACCCGTTATAAGTAACATTGTTGTGCCAATGATACTATCCTTTTATGCTCAGCCAGCATCTAAATCTAATTTTTAACATCTAAACAATTCTTAATTATGAAACACTTATTTACATTATTCTTTTTATCAATGTCTATTATTTTAGTGGCACAAGAAGATTCGTATCACACTAATTTAAAGGCAACGCTTCAGAATACGTATAACGTTAGCGGAGGCACATGGGTACTCACCCCTAACGAGGCGAACAATGCCACATATATGAATGTTGGCGGAGGCACTAAAACAGTTATAAATGTCTCGGGGCAAAGTTTTACTAAAGCAACTCAAATTGCAATCGCTTCGCGGCCTAACAACCCTTGGAATGCAAGCATGCAGTTAACAACAGTACAATCAATCGAAGCAGGCGATTGCCTAGTGTTAGTATTTTGGGCTAGAACAATATCGGCAACCAACAACATTGGCAAATCGAATATTCTATTTATGCTCAATGGGTCGCCTTACACCAAGTACATGTCGTTCGAACAAAGGTTTGGCACAACATGGAAACGTTACATGATACCATTTACAGCACCCGTAGATATTGCGGTTGGAGTTGGTAAATTCATGGCCGAAATGGGTTTCGCAGCACAAACAATGCAAGTTGCAGGTGTAAACGTTGTGAATTTCAAGCAACAATACGCTTTATCATCATTACCTACCGAAAGCAATGATGAATATGCAGGAATGGAGTCGACAGCATCGTGGCGTAACGATGCAAATACACGCATTAACCAATACCGCAAGGCCGATTTACAAGTAAATGTAACCAACAATTCGGGTGTTGCTGTACCAAACGCTACTGTTATAATTGAGATGCTACAGCATGAGTATGCTTTTGGAACTGCGATTGACCAAACAAAAATTGCAGGAGGCAGCAACCTAGACGAAACCTATCAAGCCAAGCTGATGAACCTTGATGGCAATGGACATGGTTTTAGCGAAATCGTATTCGAAAATGGCCACAAATGGGCTTCTTGGGAAGGCAACTGGGGCGGCACAAAAGAAGTAAAGGCCGCAACGGTAGGATGGCTTGCCGATAGAGGGATAAGAACACGAGGGCATGCTGTTGTGTGGCCTGGCTGGGGTAACAGTCCTTCCGATCTCCAAAACCTAAGCATTGCAGCTCTAAAAACCCGTATTTACGATCATACTCAAAGTGTTTTAACTTACCCTAACATGGGTGATTTAATTAATGAATGGGATTTAATTAATGAATTTACAGGCAATGTAGACATTGCAAATAAATTGAAAGGAACACCCGGATACCCAACTGGCAGGGAGATATATGTTGACATATTTAACAAGGCGAAGCAGGCTAATCCCAATGTTAAACGATATTTAAATGAGGCTCATTTCACCAATCTTTACGTGAAAGAAGATTTATTTCGTTCATATGTTCAAGAAATGGTAAATGCAGGTGTTGATGATATCAATATAGGATTTCAATGTCACTTCAGGTTTATGATTCCACCAGTTGAGTGGTACAACAACCTAACTACATATTCCGATCTTACTGGCGGTTTTGTAAAAATAACGGAGTATGATAATAAAACACGTGCCCCAAAATGGCTTGAAGCGCAATATTTTAAAGATTTGCTTACAATAACATTTAGCCACCCTAAAAGTGATGGCTTCTTAATGTGGGGGTTTTGGGACGGTGCTCACTTTGCAGACCGTGCCCCATTGTTCGACATTAACTGGAATTTGAAACAAGAAGGACAACCATTTATCGACTTGGTTTTTGGTGATTGGTGGACAAACGAAACCGTTTCTACAAATACATCCGGAAATTCAACGGTACGTGGTTTTAAAGGACAGTACAAAATTACAGTTACACGCGACAATAAAACCGTTATCGACACCGTATCGCTTAGCGAAGATTTAAGCCTTGCATATCAACTGGATGTGGCGGTAAGTAGCAATAATATTGTTACCAACCCAACATTCGACACAAATACATCAAATTGGGCTGTATCCTCAGGCAATGGTGCAGCATCAACAATTGCATCGGTTACAAAAACAGGTTATTCAGGCAAAGCGTGTAAAACAACCATTACTAACGCTGGGGCGTCGAGTTGGGATATTCAACTTAGGCAGAACATACCTGTAACAGCAGGGAAAACCTATACGCTTACATTCAAAGCTAGTGCCGATGCTGCACGTGCTATCGCTGTAATGTACCAAATGAATACTTCTCCATGGACTACATGGAAGACATTCTCGGGCATAAATTTAACCACAACGCCAACAACATTTGGTCCTTTCACTTTCGACTGTTCTACCACCGATGCAACAAACTTGCTGAAATTCATGCTCGGTGGCAATGCAGCAAATGTCTACATCGATGATGTTGTGATAACCGAATCGGCTCAGTTGATATTAAACCCAACGTTCGACATAAATACAACAAATTGGGTTTTGTCGTTAGGTAATGGTGCGGCAGCAACAATTGCTTCGGTTACAAAAACAGGCTATTCAGGCAAAGCATGTAAAACAACCATTTCCAACGCGGGGTCGTCGAGTTGGGATATTCAACTTAGACAGAACATACCCGTAACAACTGGAAAAACCTATACACTTACATTCAAAGCCAGTGCAGATGTTGCACGCGCAATCGCAGTTACTTATCAAATGAATACTTCTCCATGGACTAGATGGAAGACGTTCTCGGGCATAAACTTAACTACCACGCCAACAACATTTGGCCCATATACATTTGATTGTAGCACTACCGATGCCACCAACTTGTTAAAATTCATGCTAGGTGGCAATACAGAAAATGTGTATATCGACGATGTTTCGATTACCGAATCGACAACAAAAAGTGCAATAATAGCATCACCAGTTACCAAAATATCGGGTGAGACATTATCGAGCAAAGTAACAATGTACCCCAACCCTGCAAGCAATGTATTAAACATACAGGTAACAACAACAATGGCCGATAAGGCTACCGTTAATGTTATCGACTTGCAAGGACGTGTTATTTCTTCAACGAGACATTTGGCAGCAATGGGGGGGGTGAATCACCTAGAGATAAACACACAATTCTTAGATTCTGGAACTTACATTGTTAATGTAACAACATCGGAATTCACGAAATCAAAAATGATTGTGATTAAAAGATAAAAGCATCTGCCTTTAAAGATCTAATTTCTCTCTGTCGATAAAAAATCGGCAGAGAGTTTTTTATATACTCAATGGTTTTAGCTTTTCCTTTATCAAATCAATTTTTTGAATTAGGCATTTTGCAAATACAATGAATATGCTTATATTGCAGTAAATTAATACATATATAATGGAGGATAGATTCAGAAGCCTTACCATTTTTGAATTTCAGCGCCGATTTCCTAACGAAGAAGCATGCTTTCTGTATCTCGCAGAATTAAAATGGGGCGATGG
>JAQICD010000217.1 GCA_027858715.1 Prolixibacteraceae bacterium | reverse complement strand
CTACATATACAAGTTAATTAAATATTATACAGTTTTATAAAACTTTATTACTGTTGCTACATTATGTAAAAAATATCGAACTAACCCTTGTAAAACATGAAAACCTTAAAGTAAGTTCCATTAGATATAGTGATTTTCAACAAAGGCATGGTTTTGAACACAAATTCTAAGTATTTTCCGTAAATTTCCTTTTAGCTTCAGTATTTTCCGTAAAAAACGGAATTGCTGGGTACTTTTTATCAAAAAAACATCATTTTTCACTACTATTACACACTAATCACCAATAATTCAATAAAAATCTTCAAAATATTCTGTTTTTATGCCAAAAAGAAATGATATCAAAAAAGTACTGATAATCGGTTCGGGTCCCATTATTATTGGACAGGCCTGCGAATTTGATTATTCGGGTACACAGGCCTGCAAAGCCTTGCGCTCGCTGGGTTACGAAATTGTACTCGTAAACTCGAATCCCGCAACCATTATGACCGACCCCGAAATGGCCGACCATACTTACATTGAACCATTAAATGAGTACGCGGTTACCGAAATAATTAAGAAGGAACGCCCCGATGCCTTGTTGCCTAACCTTGGCGGACAAACAGCACTTAACCTTTCGCTTACGCTAGCCAATAAAGGAACGCTCGATAAATACGGCGTAAAAGTTATAGGCGTAAATCTGAAAGCCATTGAAAAAGGCGAAGACCGTACCGAATTTAAAAATTCGATGACCAGCCTGGGAATTGAAATGCCCCAAAGCAAGGCCGTAAACACTGTTGAAGAGGCCGAGGTGATTGCCGAAGAACTGGGCTACCCGGTGGTTATTCGCCCAGCTTACACCATGGGTGGAACCGGCGGCGGTTTGGTTTATAATCTCGAGGAACTCAGAGTAATTGCTGCACGTGGTATTGCCGCCAGCATGGTAAACCAAATACTGGTTGAAGAATCGGTACTCGGATGGGAAGAACTTGAGCTTGAAGTTGTGCGCGACTCAAAAAACCAGATGATAACAGTTTGCTTTATCGAAAACGTTGATGCCATTGGTGTTCACACCGGCGACTCGTATTGCACAGCACCCATGCTCACCATATCGGAGGAATTACAGAAAAAACTACAGGCATACTCGTACCGCATTGTTGAAGATATTGGCGTAATTGGCGGCACCAATGTGCAATGGGCTCACGACCCCAAAACCGGGCGTGTGGTGGTTATCGAAATAAACCCGCGCACCTCGCGCTCATCAGCTCTGGCATCGAAAGCAACCGGCTTTCCCATTGCCTACGTTTCGGCCTTGCTGGCCGGCGGCCTTACACTCGACGAAATGCCTTACTGGCGAAAAGGAACGCTCGATAAATATACGCCCTGGGGCGACTATGTAGTGGTGAAATTTGCCAAATGGGCTTTCGAAAAGTTTGAAGGGCTGGAAGACAAATTAGGCACTCAAATGAAAGCTGTAGGCGAGGTAATGAGTATTGGTAAAAACTATAAAGAAGCCATGCAAAAAGCCATTCGTTCGCTTGAAACTGGCCGTTACGGTTTGGGATTTGCCAAAGATTTTAACAACAAAAGCCTCGATGAACTGCTGTCGATGCTAAACGATGCAACCAGCGAACGTCAGTTTATTCTCTACGAAGCCATGCGTAAAGGCGCTACGATCGAACAACTTCATCAAAAAACATACATCAAAGCATGGTTTCTCGAGCAAATGAAAGAGCTTGTTGAACTGGAAGACGAACTGCTAAAATACAAGGGGACAAAATTACCCGACCAACTGTTGAAGCAAGCAAAAGAAGATGGTTTTGCCGATAAATACCTGGCAAAAATACTATCGGTTTCCGAAGATTCTATTCGCGGGCAACGCGAAGCCCTGGGCATAAACGAAGCCTGGGAGCCTGTTCCTGTAAGTGGCGTGGAAGATGCAGCCTATTACTATTCAACCTATAATGCACCCGACCAGGTTAGCGTTGACGACCGCAAAAAAATTATGGTACTGGGTGGAGGACCTAACCGTATCGGGCAGGGTATCGAATTTGACTATTGCTGCGTGCATGCGGCATTTTCGATTCGCGATGCCGGTTTGGAATCGATTATGGTTAACTGCAACCCCGAAACCGTATCGACCGATTACGATACCTCGGACAAACTTTACTTTGAACCACTTACTGTTGAAGATGTACTCAGCATTTATAAGAAAGAAAAACCTTATGGTGTAATTTGCCAGTTTGGAGGACAAACACCACTAAATATTGCGGCTGAACTGAAAAAGAACGGTGTAAACATTATTGGTACAAGCCCTGAAACCATCGACCTAGCTGAAGACCGCGACCAGTTCCGAAAAATTATGGAAAGACTGGGCATTCCACAACCTGAATCGGGTATGGCCAGCACCGAAGCCGAAGCGCTCGAAATAGCATCCCGTATCGGTTATCCGTTAATGGTACGTCCGTCGTATGTACTGGGCGGACGTGGTATGATGATTGTACTCGACGAGCCCATGCTAAAGCAATACGTAGCTGCAGCTGTAGATGTATCGCCCGATCGCCCACTACTCATCGACAAGTTTCTGGAAGATGCCATTGAAGCCGAAGCCGATGCAATAGCCGATGGTGTTGATGCTTTTGTACCTGCCGTAATGCAACACATTGAATATGCTGGTATTCACTCTGGCGATTCAGCATGTGTTATTCCACCGGTAATTATCAGCGACGAGCAGATAAAAACCATCGAAGATTACACCCGTCGTATTGCCATAGAAATGAAAGTGGTCGGTCTGATGAATATTCAGTATGCCATTTACGAGGACACCGTATATATTCTTGAAGCAAACCCGAGAGCATCGCGCACAGTACCATTGGTATCGAAAGTATGCAACATTTCAATGGCCAAACTGGCCACACAAATTATGCTTGGCAAAAAGCTATCGGATTTCAAGCTCGAGAAGAAAGAAATACCGCATTTTGGTGTTAAAGAAGCTGTGTTTCCGTTCAATATGTTCCCCGATGTTGACCCGGTACTTGGTCCCGAAATGCGTTCGACCGGAGAAGTGCTGGGAATGGCCGACTCGTTTGGAATGGCTTTTTTCAAATCGCAGGAAGCCACAAAAACATCGCTTCCAATCAAAGGCAACGTGCTGATTACCATTGCCGACCGCGATAAAGATAAGATTACCGAAACCGCCAAAGCTTTTCACGATATGGGATTCAACATATTGGCTACAGGTGGCACGGCAAGCTTTCTCGAAAGCATAGGCGTACCTGCAACCACTATCAAAAAAGTACACCAGGGACGCCCCAATATTGTTGATGCCATTAAAAATGGCAACATCGATTTGGTGATTAACACCCCGGCCGGTAAGCAAAGTGAGTTCGACGACTCGTATATACGCAAAAATGCCATTAAATACGGCATTGAATACATTACCACTACTGCTGCCGCTAAAGCAGCTACGGTAGGTATAAAAGAGCGTCTGAACGGCAATTATAAGGTGAAATCGTTGCAGGAATATCATGCCGATATAAAATAAAAGCCGTATGGTTAGCGCAAAAAAAATGCTGTTGAAATGAATCAACAGCATTTTTTGTTTGTATTTTCTATGTGTTTAGTATTTTGGTAAATACCAGTTGTTCATATCCATCAGTTTGGTTTTAATGGCTTCAGCATTATCTTTATGCTTTGCTGCCACCTTATCGGCCAGATACGACGGGTCGTTGCGCCTGATGGCCACCCGCATCAAATCGTGAAAACGGTTGCCTTCGAATGCCAGCTCGAGAGCCAGTTCCTCAACAATTTTATCTTCGACATATTCTATTGAATCTTCAAGCGATTCCAATTCAGGAATACGATATGCTGGAATAAGTGACACATTGCCCGAACCACGTTCATGAATACCTCCACTAGTTTCAAAAATAACATCGTTGAAATTAGTGAATGATAAAAATGATCCGGTAGTATCGGTATAAGTACTGTATTTTTCGTGACGTGGAACGATAGAATCGGTAGCCATAATCTGTGGTGTTAAACCATGCTTCAACACGGCAAAAGCCAGGTTCGGTTTTCCGGCACGGTTAACCGCCTCGGCGTATCGCAAATACAAAGTTGCAATACGGTAAACAGCAATTGCCTGTGACTTTTCTCCACTCATATTCGCATACTTACGAATCACATTCCTCATATTTGAAGGCATACCAGATCCGACTGAAAGGTAATACGAAGAATAATCGTAGTATGAACCATTCTCTCCACGCAAATCACCATCTGTCATTAAATTGGCTGAATGATAATAGCTTTGTTTTTCCCATGTATTTACTGCTACATCTGAGGGAGCAATTTCGTATTTATATACAGCCAATGAATCAAGCAAAACTCCTTTGCCAAACTCGACCGACGAAGCAATTAACGAAATCTGTTCATAAGAAGTAAGGTCAAAAATATTGTAAACCCAATTCACATAATATCTTTCGGTGAAGGTATTATTTTCAACAACCCACCTCATATAATAATTCTCATATGGATATAATTCTTCTTCTGTCATTAGCTCGTGGTAGGCAATGGCAGCCTGTTCATATTCACCTTTCCACAGATAAAGGTCGCCCAATAACATATTAATCGGAAAGAATAATTTATTTGTTCCAACATTGTCACCTAAAGAGATTGGTACAGGCAGCTCTATATCTTTCCAAGGCAGAAGATCAGTAATCAGCACATCTGCCAATTCGTATAAGTTATACTCAGGATACTGATTTTCAGCTTCCGAAAGAGTTAAAATTGGTGTTTCGTAATAGGTTACTTTCCCAAAATTCAATGTCATTTGCATATAAGTCCATGCCCGTATTCCTTTAATAGCGGCATATTCACGATACATTATCTTCTCGGCCTCAAGTATAATTGTAGTATCAATTTTTTGCAATACGTAATTACAAGCATTAATCACCTCATAGTAATCTTTATAATCGACAAACGGGTTATCGGCAGCAAATTCAAACTGGTTAATCTCTTCGAGATAGGTGTTTGCGTTTACGGTAACGTCCATCAAATCGGCTCGTAATTCACCAAGTAAAACGTAACGATCGGAGAGCTTCGACAAGCTGCTAAAAACGCCGGCATTTCCGTAAATGGCTTCATCGGGAGATTCAATTTTATGATCATCAGGTTTAAGTATCCTTTCAGAATCGACATCGAAAATACTGTCGCAGCTATAGGCTGAAAATGCAATTACAAGCACGCCTATCCATATTTTATTTATTTTCTTCATCGTATGTTCGTATTTTTTAGAGTTCACCATTACAGATTCATTTTAATGCCAATAAAAAAGCTCCTTGTTGACGGTATTAAACCGGTATCAATTCCCTGGAACAGCACACCATTGCGTGGTGAAACTTCAGGGTCTCGTCCGAGATAATTGCTCAGCGTAAATAAGTTATTGGCCGACAAACTAACCGTCAAGCCTGATATAACATCAGTTTTTAATCCAATTTTATAGTTAAGCGTAAGTGATTGCAATTTCAGGTATGAACCATCTTCGATCCATCGATCTGAAAAACGTGCATTACCCATTGGGTCGCCATACATAATTCTTGGTTGTTCTGTTTCATGTCCTTCGTACGACCAACGGTTCAACATGGCTTTTGTTTGATTGATAATGGTACCTTCCATTGCCCCGCCACCCGATTCGAGCTGCGAACGCAGATAGTTATACACCTCGTTACCGTACGAATACGTGAAATAAGCATCAAGACTGAAGTTACGGTAAGCCAACATTGTTGAGAACGAACCATAAAGATCAGGATTTGGATCGCCAATTACCTGCTTGTCCTCTTCGTTAATAATACCGTCGTTATTAACATCTTCGAACTGAATATCTCCGGCTTTATAAAATTTCTGGTTTCCGGCTCTGTCAACTATTTTCAGATTGGCTGCACCAGCCTCTTCCTGGTTTGTAAATACACCCAGTGATTTATAACCGTAAAAAACACCTACAGGATTTCCTTCGGCGGTTAGTATCTCGGCATTATACATCGATGTGGTATAATCGCCGTTGGGCAGGCTTGTCACTTCGTTATTGTAATGTCCTGCACTAGCCGAAAGTTCCCATTTTAAGTTCTTTTTGTTCAAAAGTTTCACCTGGGTGCTTACTTCGAACCCGGTATTGCGCAATTCACCGCTGTTACCCCAGTAATACTTTTCACCTACTAACGAAGGAGCTTCAAGCATGGTAAGTAAGTTGCTGGTGTTGCTGTTATACACATCGAAAGTAAGTGCAAAACGGTCGTTTAACATGTTGGCATCAATACCAAAGTTCAGTTTGGCCGATGTTTCCCATTGTATTTTATCGTTTCCAAGGTTGCCAATAACCAAACCATTGGCACGATCCATATATCTTTTAGAAACCAGGTAAGTTGTCCAGGCATAAGGCAGTATATCGTCGTTACCGGTTAAACCGTAACTTGCACGTACTTTAAGCCTGTCGAAAAAAGTAACACCGCTCATAAAGTCTTCGGACGAGGCCAGCCATGCCGTATTCAGTGATGGAAACACACCCCAGCTATGCCCGAAAAGCTGAAAACCACCTTCGGTTTGGCGACCAAAACGTGATGATCCATCAATGGCCATTGCTAAAGTTGCATAATACCGTCCCTTATAATTATAGTCGATATTCATATAATTTGAAATGGAACGAACACGATTGTTAGCTCCGTCGGCTTGTTTATATACCATCTCCGACATCAGGTTTCTTTTCTGATCGGAGCCTGTATTGTAGCCTACACCGTAGTCAAGTTCGTAGAAACTTCGGTAAAAACGCCATCCAAGCATTGCGCTCAGGTTATGGTCGCTGTTAAAGCTTTTGGTGTAGGTAACACGTGTGTCGTCAAACAAAGTAATGTCGCGCATTACCTGTCCCCTGAACATATTTTCTGAAATGCCGTAACCTTCAACATACTGATTAGCCGCACCTACCAATGGACGGTAAAAAGTTTCCTGTACTTTATCAATGCTGTAATCAAATAATGTACTAACTGTTATTTCAGGAGTAATTTGATATACCGGTTTCAATCCAATGTTCAACCGGTTGTATTTACTCAGGTTAAGAGAATTAACAATTATTGCAGAAGGGTTACCAACACCCAAAAAGTCGCTGTCTTCAAAGTCGTCGGTAAGCGTTCCTGTAATAGTATAAGTATTGGGATGCAGGAACGGAGCTTTTATCATGGCCTGATAGCTAGGTGAAGTAGAAAAATTGACTCCATCGTCGAGCATTGTACGATTAATATTGCTAAAACCAATATTGAGCCCTAGTGTAAGATTATCAATAAGCGAAAAATCGGCGGTAAAGCGGGTATTCAAACGGTTCATATCGGTTAATTTCACCAATCCGGTTTCTCCAAAATACCCAAGCGAGAAGTTATAAATGGCTTTATCGTCACCACCGTTAACCTTTATATTTGCACTTTGCACTTTACCAGTTTGATACACTTCGTCATCCCAGTTTGTATTGTTGTGATAACGTAGATAAGACGATTGTGTCGGATCGTCCTGCACAAAATAATAATTCCCTATATTATTAGAATAACGTTCAGAGGTGCCCATTAATTCGGTTGCATATATTCTATACTGGTCGAGATCCATCATTGGAAGCGATCCGGTACTTTCGGTAATACCACCTGTTGCACTAAAAGTAATGGAGGTTGCTTTATCTTTACCCCGTTCGGTATTTATCAGAATCACACCATTGCTGCCTTTGCTTCCGTATATCGAAGTTCCGTCTTTAATAACCGTTACATTTTCGATATCGTTTAAGTCGAGCATGGCAAGCGTATTATTGAAAAAACCATCGTGTAGCGAACTCACATCGTTATGGTTGTTCCAAATCACGCCATCCACAACAAATAGCGGCTGTGCATTTCGGTTAATCGAGTTGAATCCTCGTATAAAAAACGATGCTCCTGCACCGGGATTACCAGAGCGCATTATTGTACGCACATCGCCACCCAGATTTCGCTGAATAGCATCATCAACTGATACTTCCTTTGGAATACCTGTTTCATTGAACTGGCCTAAAGCATAAGTATTTTCAGAATGACGTTTAGGCACAATTGGCGTTTCAACTATTTTGTAAGCCTTAGAAAAAGCCTGTGGATAAAGATCGATGGTCAGTTCATCTTTACCCTGCACTGCTGTTTCGCGAGGGTTATAATCGAATGCTTCAACAATAAGTACTTCATTTTTAGACAAAATATCAATTGTAAAGTAACCGTTTTCGTCGGTTACAGCAGAAGTTTTGCTGTTAAAAGTACTGATAATAGCTGCCACAACAGGCTGTTGAGAGTTGGCATCTCTTACATACCCCGAAACACTGTATTGCGCATCAACTACAATGGTATCAGACTGAACTGTAAGCGTATCGCTTTGAGCAGATAAAGGCTTGCTCAAAGTTATTGCCCCGGCAACAAACAAGGGTAAAAAATATTTGTAAAGGCTAAGGGCTATGTTTGTTCGTTTCATATAGCTATGTCGTTTCATTTGTATCGTATAAGTTAGTTCATTACAGGCTCAAGAATGATGCAGTCGATACGCATTTCCCGGCTAAATTCTTCGGTTTCGTCCATTTTAACATCGCTAGTTACTTCAAGTGTAACCGGCACATCAGGATAGTCCAGACTAACAACATTGGCAAATTCAAAATCGAATTGTCCGATAAATAACTTTGTAATTTTTGTAGAGTCGGTTACTGTTACTTCCGGCCTGAAATTGTTACGGCTTGTTCTGCCTCCGGTAGTTCGTATATAATTCATCACAAATTTAGCGTTCATTGGTTTGTTGTTGTTCGGATCGGTTATTGAGTTAGGAACAAACACACAGTAAATATTATAAGTTGCCGATAAAGTGTTTGGTATTGTAAATTCAACACTTGGAAGCGCAATGTCACTTGTACCGGTTGGGTCAACTAAAACATATCTTTTGTTCGAAATGTCGTAATCATCACCACCATAAATCCGCGAGTAAATATTACTGTTTGAGTTGTTACGATTTGTTGTCATTTCAGCTTCAATTCTGATTTCTTTAAACCATGCAGTAGTATCTGCATAGGGGAATACATCAGTCTCGTATGCCAGTCCGTTGCTAAGACTTGTTTGCTGTGTATTATCGAATATGCTTGCCGGGTTATAAAAAGTTGTTCTGGTTGTTGATTTCAACGAATCTAAAGACGATGGGTTTTCGAGTTCGCCTCTAAACACCAAATCCTTCACGGCATAAAGCTGGGTCAGTTCTTTTTTACGTATTGCCCCCCCATATATATCAGGTATGTTGAAATAGCTTTCGATACGCGAAGTTGCATCGATCCATGCGTTGTCTTTTAATAAAAGCATGGTATAAATACTGTCTTCTGTGTCAAGATCTCCAATAACACTAAGCACCTCGTTTCGGTTAACAAAAACAGAGTCGTAAACCGGATCTCCGTTATCGTTTATTCCAATCTCGTTACTTAACGCAGCTACAAATACCTTTTTGGTTTGTCCGTAAAGATAATCACGCAACGAATCGATACCTTCGGCATTTCCGATGTATTCCCAAATGTTTTTCTGATAAGGGATGTATCCGTCGAGAAAATGGAGCAAGCCGTTTTTTGCAGGTTGGTTAGGCAAAACAATTGGCACCTCAGCCAGAACTGGACCCTCGGAGCTCTGTTCCAATTTAAGATACTTATTCGAAAGCATTTTAATTGGCTTGCCCTCAAGGTTAATCGTAGAATACTTGTTACGGGCAATGTGCGACTGCACCACTTGCAATACGGTTTTAGTATCGCTTAGGTCTATACCTGATAGTGCGTCGTTTTTAGGTGCCCAAACGGTAAATGTTTGCGACGATCCGATTAATGAGTCGTACCCGGTAATTTTAAGCATTTCGTTGAAAATACTTAAATCGGATTGTTCCTCGATATATTGAGCAAGTGTGTAATCGGGCAAATCGAAATTGTCTTCGTTGTAATGCTCTTCCCATTTTTCGTTACACGAGAAGTACAAAAACGAAGCAGCAATTAAAATGAAATGCCTAAAACCTATGTACTGAAATCTTTTCATTGTTAGATGGAATTAAATATTTTAATATATATCTTCTTTTTCAATTACTTCAAGCGGCACAAATTCAAGATAGTCGAACATGAACTGACCATCCTGGGCTGCTTTTACTGAGAACTCGTGAGTTTTCATTTTATCGAATGTATAAATTCCCAATATTTTTCGCAACGCAGCGTCGCTGTTTCGGGCAATGCCAGTGTACCAATCATCCTTGATAACCCTGAAACTAGCAGGAGCTTTCATGTAGCCACGGTTGCGCATCATTTTATCATTTTCGAATCCGTTGGGATCAGTTGGATCAATTCCAGGAACAACATGGCCTATCTTTGGATTATCGGCATATAATGAGAGATTCAACGGAATACCGCAAGGCATGCCGTCCCAATACATCTGAGCAACACCACGATAAATTGTTGGCTGGTAACCAAAACGTATTTCGTATGTGCCTGCAGGTATGGGTAAAGTTGTAATAGTAAATTCGTATAACCCTGTGAGAAAAATCTCATCGCCCTGGTAATCCTGAAAACGATCGTCGGGCGTAATATATCCAAAAACGGTGGTCTCCGATGTTTTTACTCTTTCGATATATCCCGAGGGGAAATCCCATTCGATACTTGGATACTCTTTTGATGCACTACCTACCCGCATATTGTTGTTTGTTAACTCGGGGAAAAAGCTTGCACCGTCCATACGAATGCGTTTACTGATAATTTCTCTTTCCACATCACGTGTATATGCCAGTATTCCGTCTATCTCGTGATAAACACCATTCAATGCATCGTTGTCGTAATCGCTGGTTAACCTAACGGCTTCGCCGGTTTCAGTAATCATATTAAAAATATCGTATTCATTTGTTGTGCGAAGTGTGCGCACTTCAATTAAAGTATTGGGGCACATGGGTTCGATGTATTCAAACATATCAATAGACTGACCACCTGCATACTTAATGGAATGTGTTTCGCCGGTTGTTTCGAAATTTTGCCCAGTGTTGTCGTAGGCTTCAATAAAAAGCCTGCGTGTTATTTTTTTGTTAACCAAGTGATAGGCAATCAGTCGGTTTAAGCTGTTTTTTCGATTGGTAATATCAGTAATGCCTGCATCTTCGGGATACATATCGTCGTAAACCTCTTTGGCATACTCGGTCATATCTTCGATACTTGAAATACCGTATTGGGCAAAAGTTTCATCGCTTGGCATCAGGGCAGTAAAGCCATATTTCTTTTCACGGGGAATTCTGGTCAAAATTCCGTGTCCCTGAACCACACCATCTCTTTCCATCAGGATTTCGTCGGGTACATACGAATCGTCTTCAACTAGCAGCAACTCTTTACCCAAATCTGTTGCTATCAATGCCCTGTAGAACAACGAAAATTTTTCATCGTCAGCTATGGCTTCGACCAACGAGTTTTCGGTAGGTGAAAGCACCTGGTCAATTTCGTGAATTACTCCGTTGTGTACCTCTAAATTTGATTTTGATATTTTAGAACTTAAATTAATTGTATAAACCAAACCGGTAGCATCGTTGCTTATACCAACCCGAAGATACCGTCCGTTCATTGTCAGGTTTGGTATAAATCCGTTTGCAAACAAATCGGTTTCTAACACATTATCTTTTATAATGTGGTTGTAAACCAATTTTCGGATTGAATCTAACGACATATCCTCTACAGAAGTAAAGCCTTCGTGTTCGTAATAATCGAAAACAGCCTTATTATTTGGTAAAAAACAGGTGTATTTGCCATATGCATTTAGTAAGCTTTTGACGCCTGTTGTGTCGAGCATTTTCGAAAATTCCGAATACTCTTCCGGCTTGTCATCGATATACTGCCCCATTGTTTTACCCGTGAAGGTATAATAGTTATCCCCCACATCGTCGCTGTCGCAAGCATTGATTAAACCAATGGAAGCACCAATAATAATAAACCAAAGCAAATGTGACAATACTGATTGTCTTTGCCAGTTTTTTCCTTTTTGTGTTTTTTGATAACAATTCATAATCTGTTTATGTTTTGGAATTGTTTTAATAAATATTTTCTTTTTCGATTACTTCAACTGGAACAAATTCCATAAAATCGAACATAAATTCACCGCTTACCGATGCTTTAACCGAGAAAGTATGATTTCTCATTTCGGAGAAATTATAGATACCCAGTATGCGACGTAAGGAAGCAGGTGTATAACGAGCCACGCCCTGCCACCAATCTTCATCAATTACTTTAAACGAAGCGGGGCCTTTCATATACCCCCTGTTGCGCATCATTTTATCGTTTTCGTATCCTTCGGGATCGGTTGGGTCGTTGCCAGGCGCCACAAATCCGATTTTCGGATTATTTGCGGCGAGCCTTAAATCGAGCGGAATACCACAAGGTACACCATCCCAATACATCTGAACTGCTCCACGGTTGCCATTGGGCTGATACGCAAAACGTATTTCGTATGTTCCTGCCGGAATAGGTGGAGTTGTTAATGTAAACTCGTATAAACTTCGGGGTACAAATATTTCGTCGCCCTGGTAATCAAGAAATCTATCATCGGCATTAAAATAGCTAAA
>JAQICD010000198.1 GCA_027858715.1 Prolixibacteraceae bacterium | reverse complement strand
TCCCCGGCATTTGAATATCGAGGAAAAGTAAATCGACAGGCTGGTTATGAAGTTCATTTAAAGCGTTAAGTGCATTTGTAAAAGTGCCGGAAATTTCAAAATCTTCAAGCTTTTCAATGTACGAAACTATAACACGGATGGCAATGGGTTCGTCATCAATGATCAGTCATTTGATTTTAGGTTTTTGTCTCATTACTGTTTCAATTCAATATTTAATTCAACTTTGAAAATACCATTATTCTGATTGATGATAACGTTCTGTTTTTCTGGGTAAATTAGTTGGAGGCGTTCTTTCACATTTTTCAATCCAATGCCGTTGTTTTTATCATTTTGAGCCGTTTTGTCATAAGTATTTTCAATTTTAAATTGTAGTTGTTTATCATGCATTTTTAAATGAATACTTATCAAACTATCACCCGAAGTTTTGTTTACACCATGTTTGAAGGCGTTTTCAACAAAAGAAAAAAGTATTAAAGGAGGGATAAGTAAAGTTTCATCCTGTGTGGGCATATCAGTTTCAAGTTGCAATCGGTTGTCGTGTCTTAAAAGTTCCAAATCGATATAATTTTTCATGAAACTAATTTCCTCATTTAAGGGTACTTTTTCTTTATCACATCGGTATAACATATAATCGAGTAGGGATGAAAGTTTTAGTATAACTTCAGGTGTTGTGTTCGATTTTTCAATCCATAAACCGTATAAATTATTCAACATGTTGAACAAGAAATGTGGGTGGAGCTGGCCTTGCAATAGTTGTAGCCTGGCATCTTTCAGTTTTAATTCGGTCTCGGTTTTTAAGTTGCTTATGCGGTCGCGTTCCATGGTACGGCGGTACGATTCCTGAACAAAGTGCACTATGGTAGCAAAAAGGATGATGATGTAACTACCCGACAGCAACAATATGAGATCGGTTTTATTCGGCAAGCCACCATCAAGTGTGTTGTTGGCCATATACAATAGTATCAACATAATAAATATGGAGTTGAACCAGATTGAAGCTACAAAAGTAAACAGCAGCTGATAAAAGAATAGAAACAAACGGCCTTCAAAAAAGAATTTTGGTATGAAATAACGGTTGATAAGCTGGGTTAATAAGAAACTCATGGTGGTTAAAACAGCAACAACCATCAAGCGGATGCCTAAATCGTTTTGTTTGTTGCTAAAAACCAAAAACAGCACAATTGCGGCAAGCAACCAGTAAAGAAGTTGCATCATCCATCTGAGTATTGCGGGCAACTGGCTATGTGTTTTGTTAATATTCATTTGTACACCAAAGATATTGGTATTTAAATAAAAATGAACCCTCGAATTTTTTTTTCGGTTAATACACGATCCAACACCCTAAACAACATTCTGTTGTTTCAAATTCGATATTGTGTTGATAAGGGTTGAAAACCGGTTGTTGGCCGATTTATTTTTTAACTTACATTCAAACGTTTCAATTTTGGTTATTATTAACTAAAAATTTACCGTTATGTTTAGACACTTAATTGAAGGAGGAATTTCGTTCATGCTTCCTGTTTATGTGCTGTATGCAGTGAACCTGGTGCTTGTGGCCATTCTGTTTACAGGCTACTTTCGTAAACAACCAAGAAAAAATGCCCAAAAAATGTCGGAGACCATTCTCTTTTTTGGAAGCTTTGCTTTCTTATTAGGGATTTTAGGGCAGGCTATTGGCATTATGGCGGCTTTAGATGCCATTGAGGCTGCCGGCGATGTGTCGTTTGGCCTAATGGTAGGCGGTTTTAAAGTTTCAATGATTGCCCCAATGTATGGCTTTATGCTGTTTATTTTTTCGTTTGTTGTTTGGTTTATATATCGAACAATCAGCAGAAGTAATTAATGTTTGGTTAGTATTGTTTAAATTATTTGTTGAAGTGCCTACTGTTGTAAATATGAACTGAAATTTGACAAAACTATTTTGTACAACAAAATATTGCTTTATATTTGCAACCGCTAATTCCTAAAGCCCGAGTGGCGGAATTGGTAGACGCGCTGGATTCAAAATCCAGTTTCAGCAATGAAGTGCGGGTTCGATTCCCGCCTCGGGTACTAAAAACCCGCTTAATCTATTGAGATTGAGTGGGTTTTTAGTTTGTGAGGTATAAATATCAATATAATGATGCTTTCAGTTGGCTAGATCGTCACCAAATCGAAGGCATACATAAAAGATATTTTATTCCTTCCTTCAATGTTATCTTTCCATGCTTTCTCCTGATGGCTTAATTCTGCAATCTCTTTGGCATTGGTATCTTTAAATTTCTCAGCAATATATTTCAAAGCATCCAATTCGGATTCAGAAAATAAGGAAGGATCAAATTTATGCTCCCCAAATGGAATGATCTGCTCAACTTCTCCATTTTGTGTCATTGTTGCTTCCTTTGAAATAATTTGTTTCTCTACTAATGCCTCATATAAATATTCATACTGGTTTGGAACAGGTCCGTATTTTATGGCAACATATTCGAAACCTGAAATACTTTGTGCATGATTTCTGAATTGATAATTATCGGCATACCAAAGCAATTTATTCAACTTCGTTTTGTATGGTTGTTGGTTTTCAGCCAAAAACAAAGCCATTTGACTTACCTTTTCGCTTTGAAATGATTTGTATCCGCTAAATATATTAGGGTCGGTTACAAATTTTTTTAATTCATCGTCACAATTGCATTCAGGTTGATCGAGTGCTTCAATTGTTTTTAAAATCTTTTTACGGTTTTTTTCTGCCAGCTCGCCGTTTTTACTGATTAGCTGCCTGAATGTTTCGGGAGAATCAATCATCTGAATTAAATTGGCATGTACTTTCGATGGCACCTCTCCATTTTCATAATTGGACCAAGTGTTTGCCCCCATACCCAATACCTCCGACATTTTGGCTGCCGATAAATCGTACTTTCTCCTTATTGCTATTAT
>JAQICD010000187.1 GCA_027858715.1 Prolixibacteraceae bacterium | reverse complement strand
GGATATACAGTAAATGATATAAACCTCGAAATGACCAACCAACATACCGTTGGCAAATGTATTTTTATGCGGGTTTATTTCACCATCGACAATAATGTTCCCATCGGTCAGCAAATTACCAACTGTGCCCATTTCGATGGCCAGCAAAATAACCTGACACTCAACGATGCCTGTGTAAGCTTCACTGCTGAAGAAGGCGAACCCCGTCCATGTTTAAATAAAGAAATTTGTGATGTGCAAACCGATTATGAACCCGGCGACACCTTGCGTTTCAAATTACGCATCCAAAATATTGGAAGCGCGACCATGACCGGAGCTAGCATTCAGGATGCATTAAATGCCAATTTCAGTTATGTTGGTAACGAAAGCTACTATCAAGCATCAAGCTATAATGTTCCTTGTTCTTCAAATGGGCAAATACCAGCCAACACAACAGCATGGCAAGGTGTAACAACCTCCCATGGCGGCAATAACCTGAGCTGGAACCTCCCGGACATAGCCTCTGATTGTCAGTTGTTTTATGTAGGTTTCTGCAGTTATTACGGAACGTGGGCTCTACCCTACTATTACATCGAATTTGATGCCGTGGTTGATAGTTTTGCTATGCCGGGTGTAACTCCAAACGAGTTTGAAATATCGGGAGGTAACCTGCCGCAAAACAGCACTTCGAACACCGTTTATGCCCTTGTGGTTGCATCACTCGGGCAAGAAATCAGCAAGCAGGTAAGCTCTGACAATGGTAGCAACTATGCCAATAGTGCAACTGTTGCCCCCGGCAGCAATGCACGCTACCGTTTAAGCTATACCAACACATCGAATATCCCATTGTCGGATATCGAAATGGTTGATTTACTAGCATTCAACGATAATTCAGACGACTGGCTGATACTTAACCGCAACACGGCCCGTGGAAGTGAGTTTGGCGTTGGATATACCGGTAATCACTCAACTTCGCTGCAGCCCACCGGAACGATTCCGTCGGCAACAATCGATTTCTCGACCGGCGATAATCTTTGTTTACCCAACTTTGGCGTAAACGTTCCGGGTTGTACCACAGCAAGCTGGAATACAACACCCGATAAAAATGTACGAATGAATTTCGGTACATTCAGTCTGTCACCAGCCCAGGCCTTAAACGAAGATTTTGATGTTTCGGTTGCCAGCAGCATTGGCCACGATTCAACATCGTGCAACGATTTTGCAGCACGAGCCTCTGCCAACTTCCTGCTTAATGGAGCACCACAATCGGTTACCTTAACACCCATTGCTGCGCCCTCGGTTTGTATTACAACTGATACACTTCAACCTAATAATTGCTGCGAAATGCTCGAACTTTATCAGGAACCTGATTTAAACTGCTGTGTACAGCTTATCTCAGAAAAATGCGAAGTCGACAGCATTGTAGCCAATATTGATAACGGAACATTTGCTTCGGCAAGCTGGAATTGCAGTACTCCTATACAGACCGGATATGCACAACAAAGCACATTTACGTTTTATCCCGGAGCCTGCTATGTAAACATGACAACCTGTTTCAATCAAACCGACCCGGGCTCAATGATTATCTTGTACACCGTTTATTTTGCCAATGGCGAAGTATGTAAGAAAGAAATTGAGATAGAATGCGACGCGCCAACCGAATGTTGCGATCAACTCGAACTTTATCAGGAACCTGATTTAAACTGCTGTGTACAGCTTATTTCCGAAGACTGCAAAGTCGACAGCATTGTAGCCAATATTGATAATGGAACATTTGCTTCGGCTGGCTGGAATTGCAGTACTTCTATACAGACCGGATATGCACAACAAAGCACATTTACGTTTTATCCCGGAGCCTGCAATGTGAGCATGACAAACTGTTTCAATCAAACCGACCCGGGTTCAATGGTTACCCGGTACATCGTTTATTTTGCCAATGGCGAAGTATGTATGAAAGAAATAGAATTAGAATGCGACCCACCAACCGAATGTTGCGATCAACTCGAACTTTACAGAATATCGGAAGATCGGTGCTGCGTAAGGCTTACCTCCGAAGACTGCAAAGTCGACAGCATTGTAGCCAATATTGATAACGGAACATTTACTTCGGCTGGCTGGAATTGCAGTACTTCTATACAGACCGGATATGCACAACAAAGCACATTTACGTTTTATCCCGGAGCTTGCAATGTGAGCATGACAAACTGTTTCAATCAAACCGACCCGGGTTCAATGGTAATCTCGTACACCGTTTATTTTGCCAATGGCGAAGTATGTATGAAAGAAATAGAATTAGAATGCGACCAGCAGACATCCGAATGCTGCCCTATACTCGATTTCAAACTAAGGCCGGCATGGCCAGCGAGAGACACTTATGTGGGTTATTTCAGCATTACAAACCCCGCTTCATCACCAATATGCTCGGTAGAAATAAACCCGCTGAACAACGGAACATTTTCGACAGGCAACCTATGGGTTGATGGCAATCTTTCGGGGCAAAGCTGGACAAGTTCAAACATACCGGCAAGCGGCAACCTCTCACCAGTAGCTTATAACGCTCTCAATTTTACAATGAATGCCCATGGATACAATGGGGAAATTGAAGTGTGTATAATCATGTGCGACGGAACTGTTTGCTGTTTTGAAGTAAACTGGAACAAGCAACCTATTAGTGATTTAGATGTTGAAGCTATAGATATTAATATTGACAAAAGACTTTTAGCTGTAAGTGTAAGTCCATACATCTCAACTGATACCGATGAAAAAGTGAAATATGTATCGTTTGGGTACTTCAACGAAGATGAAGCAAGTGAAGAATCAGAATTTTTTGCTGCATCGACATATTGCTCCGATTTCGATGATAATGAGACCTCATTTGACAATGTTTCGATGGGTCGGCACAACGCGTTTTTTGAGTTGAGTAATCCATATACTCCAGCAAAAGATGCAAGCTTGCCACGCTTCAATCTGGTATTTGCAGGTAGAATGCCAGAAGTAGCCTGCACCTTATTTAACGAAGAGGGAAACATCATCTACTCTGGTAGTATTGACATAACAGCACCCGATACCTCAACTACATCGATAATAACACCTGAGTTGGGATCAAACAACAAGAACGAAATATTGAAACTCTATCCCAATCCCAACAATAGTGATTTTACGGTAACATTTTCCACCGGATCACCGGGCAATGTTACATTGCAGGTAGTAAATAATGTAGGACAAATTCTTAAATCAGAAGAATGGTATATTGACAATGCCGGCATACATGAACACATAATTAAAGATCTGAATATTGCCGACGGGGTAAACCATGTTATACTGAAAAATGGTCAAACCACAAGAACCAAGGCTTTTATCAGAAAAGAATAAAGACACCTCCGCTTCTAATAAAAAAGCAGGATTTGCTATTGGCAATCCTGCTTTTTTATTTTGACATTCTTCCATATTTTAAGACACAGGCATTTTAATAGTGACCAATTTTATTGTAGTTAATAAAAAAAGTGTAGCGATACACCCAAATTTAGATGTTTTGTGTATCGGTAAAAACACTATTTTCTTCAGAAAAAATTCCGGTTATCGCTAACTAATTTAAGGCCGGTAAAACGATCGTTACGGAATTTCATTCGATATGCCTTAATTGCTATTGGAAAATCTTCATCACTATCAACCATCATG
>JAQICD010000165.1 GCA_027858715.1 Prolixibacteraceae bacterium | reverse complement strand
TCAAGTGAAAACCACCCGATGAATGGAACTGTTCATGTTGATGAGTTTGTTATCGGTGGAAAAGAAGAGGGCAAGGTTGGCAGAAGCTATGACAGCAACAAAAAGAAGATGGTGTGTGCTGTGGAGCTCACGGATGATGGTAAAGTTAAGCGCATGTATTCCATGAAAATAGATAACTATTCGGCGAAGGAGCTGGAGAAAATATTCGATAAGCATATCTCCAAGGATGCTAATGTTGTTACAGATAAATGGAAAGGTTATAGACCGTTAATGAAACAATACGACATAACCCAAATTGGAAGCAACCACGGATTAAACTTCAAGGCTCTACACACAATGATACATCAGGTGAAATCGTGGCTTCGAACAACCTACTCTTGGATTAGTGAGTTCAATGTTAACCGCTATCTGGATGAATTTTGCTACAGAACTAATCGCTCTCAAATGAAAGAGAACATATTCAACAATTTAATTAGCAGAATGGTGAAGGCGGACAAAATATACCAAACAGAGATAATATGCAGTTAGCTACTGAACTCTAACGTCTAAAATCTATAAACCTAACTCTTAAGCAGGTAGCATCTCAGACTCATTTTCCTTAAATGCAGCTTTCTTTTACATTGGTGCAAGTTATTTAAACATTTGGTCGGGTCGTTTGCCGGTAAAACTGCTTTCTTTGTTGTGAACGTGTAGCAATCTACACCCGGCCTCAGATGCATATATCGCGGGTCGTGCCAGATTCGGAATTAATAAAACCAACATAACATGAAGACATCAAAAAAAAGCAGTGTAATTCTATGGTCGGTCGTTTCCTTTGTTTTTATTGGAGCGGTTTTAAGCCTTACGTTTAATTCCTGCAAGCAAAAATCGAAATATGGCACTACAGGGGGCTATCCCATCGAGCCGGTTCCTTTTACATCGGTAACTCTTACCGATAATTTTTGGGCACCCAAAATCAAAACCAACCACGAGGTAACCATCCCCATTGCCATAGAACAGTCCGAAATTTCGGGGCGCATTAAGAACTTCGAAATTGCAGGTGGTCTTTGCGAAGGGGAATTTTGTTCACAATATACTTTCGACGACAGCGATATTTATAAAATTATCGAAGCCGCCAGTTTTTCACTCCAAACCATTCCCGATAAAAAACTGGAAGCCAAACTCGACAGCTTAATCGAATTGATCGCTGTGGCGCAGGAAGCCGATGGCTACATCTTTACAAACCTTACTATAGCCCAAATGAATAGCACCAAACCTCATCCGTGGGTTGGAGACGGACGTTGGGATAAAGTTGAGGATCTAAGCCATGAGTTGTATAATCTTGGCCATATGTTTGAAGCTGCAACGGCTCATTACCAGGCTACCGGCAAACGCAACTTTTTGGATATTGCCATAAAAGCGGCCGATTTTCTCGACCGTACTTTTGGCTGGGGCAAGGTCGAAAAGTATCCGGGGCACCAGGTGGTCGAAATGGGGCTGGTGAAAATGTACCTTACAACCGGCGAGAAACGTTATCTCGACCTGGCAAAATTCTTTTTGGATGTTCGTGGCTCCGAAGGTCCCGAATATTGCCAGGCACATGCCAAAGTGGTTGACCAGACCGAGGCCGTAGGTCATGCAGTAAGGGCAACTTACATGTACGCTGCCATGGCCGATATCGCAGCTTTGTATAACGATGAATCGTATATTCATGCCAGCCGAAAAATATGGGAAGACATGGTTTTCCGCAAAACATATGTTACCGGCGGCATTGGTGCATCCGGGGGCAACGAAGGTTTCGATAAGCCTTACGAATTGCCCAATATGGCGGCTTATTGCGAAACCTGTGCTTCTATTGGTGAGATATTTTGGAACTATAGAATGTTTCTTTACGATGGTGAGTCGAAATATATTGATGTGCTCGAACGGTCATTGTACAATGCTTTTCTCTCGGGGGTTTCGCTCGAAGGCGACCGCTTTTTCTATCCCAATGTACTTGAGTCGATTGGTCAGCATAGTCGCAGTAAATGGTTTGGGTGTGCCTGCTGCCCGCCCAACCTGGCGCGTTTGTTGCCTTCGCTGCCCGGCTACATTTATTCCAAAACACCCAATGCCATTCTTGTAAATTTATTTATGGACAATACTGCCCAAATCGATTTTTACGGAAACAACATAGCGCTTACTCAAGCCACAAACTTTCCCTGGGACGGGAACATCGTTTTGGAAGTTAATCCCGACAAAAATGAAAAGTTTGAATTGCGTGTTCGCATTCCGGGCTGGGCACGAAATGAAGCAATACCGGGCGATTTGTATTCTTTTACCGATGAAATATCAGATGACATCAACATACTTGTAAACGATAAAGAAGTACGGTACAAAACCGAAAATGGCTTTGCTGTAATCAAGCGAAAATGGAGCAAAGGCGATAAAGTAAGCCTTGAATTCCCGATGGAACCGCGAATTGTTACGGCCAGCGACAGTATTAAGGCTGATCGCGATAAAATGGCCATTCAGCGCGGCCCTTTTGTGTATGCAGCCGAATGGCCCGATGTGCAGGACGGGAAAGTTCTGAACCTGGTATTCGACCGCGACGAACAATTATCGGTAGTTGATGAGCCCGATTTGCTGAATGGCGTTCACACGGTTTATGCCAAGGCTAAGCTGGTACGCTCGACCCTCGATGGCGGGTTCGAATATGGCGAAGAACAAAATGTGCGCCTCATTCCGTATTACTCGTGGAATAACCGGGGTGCCGGCGAAATGGCCGTTTGGCTTCCATATAATGAAAAAAGTGTGCGCCCATTGCCCGCGCCAACCATTGCCAGCCGGAGTGAGGTGTCGGCTTCGCACAACACAAAAAGCCTCGTTGCACTTAACGATCAGCTTTTACCCGAAAATTCTAACGACCATACCTGGCCATATTACCATTGGTGGCCGCTTAACAATAGCTGGGAATGGGTACAGTACGATTTTAAAAATGCTGCCGATGTTTCTAAAGTGAAAGTTTACTGGTACGATGATGGTCCGTTTGGAGGTTGCCGTATTCCGACCGACTGGGAAATTCAGTATTTAGCAGGAAAACAATGGAAGCAGGTTAAGGTTAACTACAGCTATCCCATATCGAAAGATGAATGGAACGAGGTGAATTTCAGCCCTGTTAAAACCACAGCCCTACGCTTAAGGGTTAAGCTACCCGAAATTCATTCAGCAGGAATACATGAATGGATTGTTGAATAAAAATTGTATCTAAAAAACATAATAATGAACAAATTATTCTACTTCTATTATCTTTTATTTTTTATTCTGATATCCCCATTGGGTCAGGCAACTGCACAGACCAATAAATCCACAGATAACGAGATGCTCAAAGCCGGATTTTCATCTTTCGAAACTCCGACCATAGGGCTTGAGCTGGTTAATTCGTCGCAAACAGCAGCAAAACTCAAAGCTGCAAAAACATCGTTCGATTTTACGCCCAACGACAGACTGGAAAACCGCGCCGGTAATGGCTATTACCATCTTGGCGATATCAATTTGCGGGTTCGAAGTATCGGGCAAAGTGAGTGGATCGCGTTTTCGTCGGCTGAAAAAAGGCAGGCTGTTGAAAAAATCGAACCGAACAATGCATCGGTGCTGGCGGCAGCAAGCCTGAAAAGCATGTTGCCCAAAGACTTCCCGCTCGAATTGAAGCGTTTTTGGCAAAAGAAAGATGACCATCTGGTATTGCGTTTTCAGTTGAAAAATACAGCTGACGGTGAGGTTGAAATTGGTGCCCTGGGTATTCCCATGATATTCAACAACAACATTGATCGTAAATCGCTCGACGAGGCACATGCCGAAAACGTATTTTTCGACCCCTACATCGGGGGCGATGCAGGGTATCTGCAAGTGGCACGGCTCAACGGCCAAGACGAGGTGCTGCTGGTACTGCCGTGGAAAAAGTCGCCTTTTGAGGCTTATCGGCCACTGCTTGACGATCCTACGCGCCGCGGTATTACCTTCGAGGGTTTTCACGAGTGGATGATCCTTTCAAAGGCGTATGCCGACAATGAGTGGAAAGAATCGGAACAATGGAATGAGCCTACATCGAAAATCCTGGCTCCGGGCGAAAGCTACGAAGTGGGACTTGAGTTTGTGCTGGCGTCCGAAATCAGAAGTATTGAAGAAACCCTGCTGCAACATCAGCAACCTGTTGCCGTTGGAGTGCCGGGCTACATTCTTCCGATGGATGTTGAAGGTAAACTTTTTATAAAGCACAACAGTAAAGTAAAAAGCATTAGCGTTGAGCCTTCAAGAGCGCTAAAAGTAAAGGCCGTAAATACTACGCCAAATGCGTGGATCGAGTATGCTGTAAGTGCCAAAAAATGGGGGCGTGCACGGGTCGAAATTGAGTATGCCGACGGTAAAAAGCAAAGCATAAATTACAAAGTCATTAAACCCGAAAGCGAAGTGGTGGCCGATAATGGCAACTTCCTTACTACTGAGCAGTGGTACGAGAACGACGACGATTTATTTGGCCGCAGTCCGTCAGTTATTACCTACGATTACGATGTAAAACGTAAGGTGCTTGAAGACTCGCGTGCATGGATATGCGGACTAAGCGACGAAGGTGGCGCTGGTGCATGGCTCAATGCCGTTATGAAACAGTTTGTACAGCCCGATCCTGCCCAGGTAGAACAGCTTGAGCTTTTTGTAAACAACACCATGTGGGGTGGCATTCAGTACAGCGAGGGCGAAAATAAATACGGCGTACGCAAAAGCATGTTTTACTACGAACCCGATTCAGTGCCAGCCGGAACATACAGCGACACGATCAACTATAACACATGGGCTGCCTGGTCGAAAAAAGATGCCGAATCCGTGGGGCGTTCGTATAACTATCCGCACGTAGCTGCGGCACACTGGGTAATGTACCGACTGGGGCGCAACTACGAAGGGCTGGTTAAACAACGCAGCTGGCAGTGGTATCTCGAACATGCTTACCATACCGCCATTGCCATGGTGGAGCAGGCGCCGCATTATGCACAGTTCGGACAAATGGAAGGAACCATCTTCCTGCTTGTATTAAACGATTTAAAGGCCGAAGGAATGGACGAGATGGCAAAACAGCTTGAAACGGCCATGAAAGTACGTGCCAGCCACTGGGCCTCGCTCAACTATCCGTTTGGTAGTGAAATGCCGTGGGATTCAACCGGTCAGGAAGAAGTGTATATGTGGTCGCGTTATTTTGGCTTCGACCAGAAAGCGCTGGTTACGCTCAATGCCATACTGGCTTACATGCCAACCGTGCCTCACTGGGCTTACAATGGCAATGCACGCCGCTACTGGGATTTTCTTTATGGTGGAAAATATTCGCGCATCGAACGAATGATACACCATTACGGTTCGGCCTTGAATGCCATTCCTGTTTTGCATGAATACAAGCTGCAACCCGACGATTTCTACCTGCTACGTGTAGGCTACGGCGGTATGATGGGCGCGTTGTCGAACATCACTCAGGATGGGTTTGCCCCCTGTGCTTCACATTCGTTCCCCTCGTCGTTATGGAACGATGGCATTTCGGGCGATTATGGTCCCGGCTATTTTGGCTATGCTGTCAATTCTTCTTCCTATTTAACCAAACACGATGAGTTTGGCTGGTTGTCGTTTGGTGCTAATATCAGCGAAAAGAAAGACCTTGTAAATATGGAGATCACCAGTGCCTCCAAATCGCGCGTGTTTATTGCTCCCGAAAAACTATGGATTACCCTCGATGCCGGCTCAATTCGTTCGCTTAATTACAACCCAAAAACAGGCGATGTACAGGTTACGCTCGAAAAAGGCAACGATTTTACCCCGAAAGCTTATGTACATGTCGAAAGTTTTGGCAGCGATAATGCAAATTTCGATGTTGAAAATATAACTAAAAACGAACGTGGTTTATATGAAACCAAATTGGACAATAAGCCTGTAACGTTCACAATTACCAGAAAATAAATTAGAAGAGATGTTGAATCGCATAAATAAATATTTTGGTATCGGCTTGCTTGGAGTCGTATTGTTTGCCTGTACACCTGGCGAAACAGACGAGCCGTTGACACAGGTTCCGTTTACCGATGTTCATCTGAACGATGTTTTTTGGGCGCCCAAAATTGAAGTAAACCGCACCGTTTCTATCCCATCGGCTTTTCAAAAGTCGGAAGAAACAGGCCGCATGGATAACTTTGCCCTGGCAGGCAGTATTATCGAGGGTGAACACCAGGGTGATTTTCCGTTCGACGATACCGATGTGTATAAAATCCTCGAAGGAGCCTCTTATACTCTGGCCGTGCAATACGATACCGAACTGGATGCCTATCTCGACAGCCTGATTTACCTGATTGGCATTGCGCAGGAAGACGATGGCTACCTCTACACATGCATTACCAACAAATGCGAGCGACTAAGCGGCTGGTACGGTGAGGGACGCTGGGACAGGCTGAACAGCCATGAGTTATACAACTGCGGCCATTTATACGAAGCAGCAGTTGCGCATTTCCAAGCTACTGGTAAACGTAACTTGCTCGATATTGCATTGAAAAATGCCGATTTGGTAAATGAAGAATTTGGTCCAGAACCCGGGAAGAAAAAAGTACCGTCGGGTCACCCAATTATCGAAATGGCTCTGGTGAAATTATATCATACTACCAACGATGAAAAATACCTGAACTTGGCGCGTTTCTTCATCGACGAAACCGGAAAAGGTACCGACGGGCATGAGCTGAGCGAGTACAGTCAGGATCACAAACCCATTGTTGAGCAGGACGAAGCAGTGGGGCATGCCGTGCGACTGGGCTATCTATACTCGGGCGTAACCGATGTGGCAGCCATTCAGCACGATAAAGCTTTAATGGACGCCAGCAAACGTGTGTGGGAAAATGTGGTGTCGAAAAAATTGTATATCACCGGAGGTATCGGTCAGCGTGCCCAAGGCGAAGGTTTTGGCGAAAATTACGAGCTGCCGAATATGACCAGTTATTGCGAAACATGTGCTTCTATTTCAAATGTTTATTGGAATTACAGGCTGTTTCTGAATGAAAAAGACGCCAAATATTTCGATGTACTTGAGCGAACACTTTATAACGGACTGATTTCGGGTGTGTCGTTAAGTGGCGACCGCTTCTTTTACGACAATCCGCTCGAATCGATACATAACCACGACCGTGCCCCGTGGTTTGGCTGTGCCTGCTGCCCGGGCAATGTAACCCGCTTTATGGCTTCCGTACCTGGTTATGCTTATTCTGTAAGCAACAAGTATATTTATGTGAACCTTTTTGCCCAGGGCATTGCTGAAATACCTTTTATGAACGATACGATTGAAATTAGTCAGCAAACCCGTTACCCATGGGACGGAAACATCAAACTGACGTTGAATGCCGGTACGCTTAGCGAAGCTGTGGGTCTGAAAATTCGAATCCCCGGCTGGGTTCAGAACGAAGCCGTTCCGTCCGGTTTGTATCATTTTGTTGATGATTATTCATCCGCTTATTCTTTCTCGATCAATGGAGAATCCATCGATGTTGAAATTGACAAGGGATATGCTGTTGTCGAGCGCGAATGGCAAACCGGCGATGTGCTGGAAATCAAATTTCCGATGCCGGTTAAAAAAATTGCTACCAACAGCAAGGTAGCCAATAACCAAAACAAACTGGCCTATCAGCGTGGCCCTGTGGTGTATTGTTTCGAAGATAAAGACAACAATGATGCGTGGTTGTTCGACCATTTTGTACCGGCCAATACCGAAGTTTCGGCACAGTACGAATCGGCATTGCTGGGCGGCGTTACAACGCTGAGCATGGTCGGACGTATGGTTAAAACCATCAATGGTGAACAGGTAACGAAACCTGTTCAACTTAAGGCTGTTCCATATTACACATGGAATAACAGGGGCACTGCTAATATGCTGGTGTGGATGCCCGAAAATACCGAAGCAACCATTGTAAAACCTTCAGAATCGAAGGCAGCTACAGCCGAATGTGAAGGTTCGGTAAACTGGGTCTCGGGACTCAACGATGGTTTTTCACCTTCATCATCGTCCGATTACGACAAGTCGTACTTTTACTGGTGGCTGAAAGAAGGCTCGGAAGAATGGGTGCAGTACAATTTCGATCAACCGCAAACCCTTAGCAGCTCGTCGGTTTACTGGCTCGACATGGCTCATTACGACAACGACTTTCGGGTACCCGAATGGTGGAATCTCGAATACAAAGTTGCTGATGGCGAATGGCTACCAGTCAAAACATCCGACGATTACGGATTGGCGCTCGATAAATACAATGTGGTAAATTTTGAACCGGTAAGCACCAAGTCGCTGCGAATGAATGTAAAACTCGACGAAGGTGTTTCGGGTGGAATTCACGAATGGAAAGTGGAATGATAAGATTTTAGGCATTAGATATTAGGCTTTTTATAGTAAAAGTTTGTTTGGCTTTTCAAATGAGTTGAAAATAAGTTGTTTGCGTTTTTATTGAGCAGTTGTTTACGTTGCTGACATTTTGTGCCTTGTGTCTAAAACCTAATAATCTGTTTTAAACTAAAATAAAAGAATGATGAAAAATAGTACGCTCCTAATAATTGGTATGATCTTGTTTGTTGGTGCTAATGCCCAGAAATTTAACGAGCTGGCACCAACACCTCCCATGGGATGGAACAGCTGGAACAAATTTGGCTGCGATGTGAGTGAAACGCTCATAATGAAAATGGCCGATGCCATGGTAGAAAGTGGCATGCGCGATGCGGGTTATGAATACCTGGTAATCGACGATTGCTGGCAGGTAGGGCGCGATTCGCTGGGAAATATTATTCCCGACCCCGAACATTTTCCTTCGGGTATGAAAGCGCTGGCCGACTATATTCATGAGCGTGGCCTTAAATTCGGAATTTATTCCTGTGCCGGATCGATGACCTGCCAAAGCCGTCCGGGCAGCCGTGGCTACCAGTTTCAGGATGCCCGCACCT
>JAQICD010000162.1 GCA_027858715.1 Prolixibacteraceae bacterium | reverse complement strand
ATTCTGCTGACTTACTCACTCAATTAAAATTAAAAATGGCGTTCGTGATTTACGCTCCGCTTCAATTCTCATCATAACCAACCCGTGGTTGATGAGACCTCCCCTGGTAATAGCTTTTCCCTTCTGTCTATTCCTGTTTAGTTTATACTGAGCTTGTCGAAGTATCAGTACAGACGCTTGCAGTCTGGCTTCCTTCAGTGCATGGGGCACCCCAAACCACCTTGCCACTTGCTAATACTTCCGGGCGTAACCCCGGCGTATAAGGGACTTACACCCCGTGAAATAATCTGCCAAGGCAGAATTGCTTTGCATTTCACAGGATGAACCCTCTGGGGAAAAAACACTTGTTGAATAATCTTTTGTCAACTTGAAATAAATTTGCATATTTAAAGTTTTTCAAGAGCTTCAACAAGTGTGCGCTGCTCATGCAGGGCACACACAATGTATATAATTCATAAGGGTTTCAGAGGTTTTCGAGCGTTATCACCCGCATCAATTTTGGGTGTTAAACTGATTGGTTTGAAGTCCGCAATCCCTTACGAAATTATACACTAACCGTCGTAGGACATCGGCAAAACAATAGTTCTACATGCTGTAATTGGTTACGCCGATTTCGCTAGCTCAATTGTGATGGATTGATTAATTGCTTTTGGGTTTCAGGTAAATACAAAGTGCAAGGATACGGCAAAGAGTTATTAAAATTTGCACTTAAAAATGCAAAATCTCAAGGTAAAGACGGGCTAGGCTGTTGTTCAAACCAAACATCTATAGGGGTTTAGAGTAGCTATTGGCTTTGCTTTATCCATTCTTAGTCGTCTTTTTTGTTTCGAATTCCAATTTGTTTTTTTTGAAAAAAAATTAAACTCTAATCATTTGGTTTACTTATCTTTGATTTACAATTAACGAATCTCAGCCCATGAGCCGTTATCCTCTTATCACCATTTTTTTGTTATTGTGCATTTTCTCAAATGCGCAAGATCTTTCTATGCTTAAAAAGGAAAAACCGTTCACCATGCGTGGTAGCTTATCGAGTACCGCTAATATCTATTCCATTAGTGGTAAGGAATCAACCCGTGATCCGTTTAACTACTTAATAGCAGGCAATGTCGATATTTCGGTGTATGGTTTGCATTTGCCTTTTTCGTTTATGTATAGCGGTCAGAATATCTCTTATGCACAACCCTTTAATCGCTTTGGCATAAGCCCTCAATACAAGTGGATTAAAGCTCACCTGGGCTATCGCAGTATGAATTTTTCATCCTATACACTTGCCGGTCATTCATTTTTAGGAGCAGGTGTTGAACTAACTCCCGGTGTGTTAAGATTAGCCGGAGTCTATGGTCGTTTTAAACAGAAAACAATTCCGAACAGCACTAATCCGCTCGATACACTTTATGCTCCAACCCGAAAAGGCTACAGTTTTAAAGTAGGCGTGGGTTCTAATACCAATTACTTCGATCTTATTTTTCTGAAAATTGCTGATGACTCCTTATCCTTTGATTTGTCGAATCCCAACCAAATGAAATTACCTGAATCGAATATGGTTTTTGGCATTCATTTTCAATTTAAATTGTCAAAAAAATTGGTTTGGGAAACCGAAGGTGCCCTTAGTTTATTGACCAAAAACATGAACGATCAGTTGTTGTCCGACATTACAGAGCCCATAATTAAACGTATGAACGAAACCTTTGGACTGAATTCGTCATCTGAATATTCCACCGCCTGGAACTCATCGTTGATGTACAATGCCGGCATTTATTCTATTGGATTACAATACCGTCGTATCAGCCCAAATTACCAATCATTTGGAGCCTACTATTTCAATACCGACATTGAAAATTTCACTGTAAAAGGGAAATTCACTGCCTTTAAACGAAAAATAAGCGTGAATGGCAACTTGGGTTTGCAACGCGATAACCTTAAAAACAACAAAGCCTCATCGTCAGTCAGAGTAATTTCAATGATTAATGCCAACTACAACAGTGGAAAGGTATTTAGTTTGAATACATCGTACAGCGATTACAGTATAAACCAGCGGGCAGGCAGACTGCCTCTTAACGATACCATTAAACTTTATCAAACCAACAGAAGCATAACCATTATGCCGATGTTAACTTTTAACAAAGGTCAATTGCAGCAAGTTGTTCAATTAAATGCCATGCTAACCGATATGATTGATCATAATCCGAATACTGCGTTAAATAGTGAAGTAAGCAGTCGTGTAATAATGCTCAATTACTTTTTAAATCATTCGAAGCTCGAAGCAACTTTTATGACCGGAATTAACTATACAACCATGAGTTCCGCTTTTATGAATCAAGCGTTGTATGGTTTAACAACTGACGTAGGGAAATCGTTTTTCAGTGGAAAATTAAACAGCAATATTTCCATTTCGGTGAATAAAAGTGAATATCAAAATGAGCCCGGATGGGTGAATTCCGGCTCATTGATGCTCACTTTCCGACCGCATAAAAAACATTCATTTAAAATGAATATCATTCATATCATGAATAATTATCCCAACAGTTCAACAGTGAAGAGCTTTAGGGAAACTAAATCCCTTTTCAGTTATGTGTACAGATTATAAACAATTAAGGAGTCGCTTTTTAAACTTAAAAAGTGTATCAGGCATTGTTTTGCTAGCCTTATCAATCGTATTATTCCCAATAAAGTCTGATGCTCAGATTCCAGTTGTGAGTGTTAACGTAACTGTTATGCCCCCTTATACATCGTCGTTGTACGATTATATAAATACGCCCAATAAAATTATGGTCACCCTAATGCATACGCAGTTAGATTACCCCGATTTGGAAATATATCTTAAAGCTTCCATTACAAGTGAAAACGGCATAAAAATTACTACTGAAGAGGGCTACAAACCTGCCGAACCAATTTTTTTAGGTCGGGGGAAATCATATATTTTAAACAATCAGAATATTGGTGAGGCCTTTAATCTCGATCATACCATTATTGAAGGAACAACTCTTTCTGAGTTACTGAATGGTGCAGGTTTACCCGAAGATTACTATCAAATTTGTATTCAGGTATTCGATTTTAATACCGATCAGCTTTTATCTGGCAACGAACCAATAGGCTGTAGTAATCAATTCAATATTTCAAATCTGGAACCACCAATAATCACCAATCCGTTTACATGTGGTGAACCCGTAATACCAAGCGCCACACAAATGGTGCAAATTAGCTGGACAATTCCTTCCGGGTCAATGCCCGGAACAGTCTATAATTTCGAAATGGTGGAGATTCCTGATTATTCAACAATAAACCCAAATGAAGCCTTTGAAACCTCTGCATTTCCTCCTTTTTATGAAGAATCAACTAAGATAAGTTCAGTACAATTAAGTATTCAAAAAGTACTTTTGACCCAGGGATATTCCTATGCATTCAGGGTAAAAGCAGAAGATCCAACCGGGAAAATGCATTATCGGAATAATGGGTATAGCGAGGTGTGTTCGTTTATTTATGGAACAAAACCGGACTTAGGTGATATGGGCGATAAACAGGTTCAATTCATTTCGCCTAAAGATTGCAGTGCTGACTCGGTATTGATTGCAATGCCTCCCGAAGGATTTTATACCGGATGGCGTATTTTGCCCTTCTACAAAGATAATTACAAAGATCCGCTGGAGAATTTACCCGGGTATGAGTTTCGTGTTGAATTTTTCGACGATGAATTTTCAGACCAGGCCATTTATACCAGCACAACAGAAAAAACCTTTTTTCAGGCTGATCCCATTAGCGATAATCTGCCCTTTGTTAGCGGACAGCCCTATTGGATAGAAGTTTCCATAGAAAACACCTTGACTTTAGAACGAATTTTAAGTTCCGGCCGCTGTGGTTTCCGATACATCTATTCTCCCTTTGAAGGAGCCGGATTAACGTCAAAAACGGTAAGCGGAAATTTGCAATACCAATTCGAAAATCAGGGGTCTGCATCCTATCCTGTAGCAAATAGTGAAGTACGACTTAAATGTATCTATTTACTTAACGATACTACCTCACAACAACAATTTGAAATTCCTGAAGCAACAGTAATTTCGATGATAAACAGCACCAAATCGTTTCCTGCTAACTTAACAACAACCCCAATTGCCTCAACAGTTACATCGAATAGTGGAAATTTCTCGTTCCATTATAGTTGGTTTGAAAATGCACCTTTGGGCGAAGTAGATTCTGTTTTTCATTGCGAACTACCCGGAATTGGGATGATAAACGGAAGTTTAGAACGTGCTATGCGCCTCGAAATTATAAGCCCTTATTACACCAGTCCACAAACCGTTATTGTTAGCAATTCACCGGTTTACGATATGGGTGAAGTTAATACCTTCGTTTATAGTTACACCTTGAAAGCAGAGCTTTCAAAAGGATATAAAAACAAGGAGGGCTTTACCGAAGATTTGGTGGGAAGTACCATATATATTTTCCGTAAAAATAAATTACCCGGAATTCCACAGTTTGAAGGTGACCGATTAAGCAAGTTAACAATTATGAATTCCACCTCTGAACTAAAAGCATCGGGTTATTATTTGGTTGCCAGCGAGAAAGCCATCGCGGGGAACAACGATAATGGCGACCCCGTTGCCATAGCTGCTTTTCAACGTTTAATTGAAAATTTGGTAACAGGCGATGAATACTATTGGTATGCAGAAGGTACAAGTCTGGGCTCGGCTCAACCTTTGGTTTTTTCAAATAATTTTGAATCGAATGTTAGTTTAAATACCACTACAACCTCAGTAAATCAAACAGGCAATGTTGGTAGTTCAGCTGTTGGAGATAATACAACACCTCAAGGTTCAACATCTCAGGGCTATCAGTCTCAAACCTATCTGTTTTTAGATGAACAAGTTAAATTCAATAACGATAATAGCCAAAGTACCGGAGTTCAGCATTCTTATACTCAATCATCCAATGCACCATTGGCAGAAATTGTCGGATTAGACAATAATCAAAGTTCGTTTAATAATGGAATCGTCAATACCGGAACTTCAACACTTGAAACCCACGATGTAAAATATACGACAACAGGTAGAAGTTGTTTCAATGCAAATGCCTCCTTAAATGTTATATCGAATAATCCGCCAATGTCGCGTATTAAAGGACGATTGGTATATGAATTTCAGGCTAAAACGGGAAATTCACGACCATTGGGAAATCGAAATGTAAGTATTATTTCATGTTTGGTGACAAATGAACCCGGACAAGTTTCGAAAATTGTAAAAAATGGCCAATACGAAGATCTCGAAAGTGCTTTCCCATATGTAAAAGTATTGAGTACTTCACAAACTGACGCCTCAGGAAATTTCAATTTTCAATTTCCGAATATCGATCCCGAAAATCCTGATCCAATTTCAGGCAACTTTATGGTATCTACCGGAAAACTGAACAGAGAAGCATCCTGGAAATCATGGGAAAGTGATCCTGAAACTGATTTCAGGATTGTTTATGAATCAAAAAATGTAAACGTAAAACGAGTATTCCGTTTGGTGGTTGATGATCCTACCGGGTTATTTATGAGTCCCGATGACAACTTCACCATTGATCCACTCGAAACTGTTGATGTTGGCACAGTGGTTTCTAAAGTGATGAGTTATCAGCTTAATGGTACTGTTGGATGGGATAAATTACCCGAGGATACCGGCACTGCAACCTATGAAAGTGAAGGCACAAATTATACGGATCCTAATTTAAATATTCCGGTATATACTCCTATTCAAAATGTTGATTGCTATATTCTTCGTTTACAATCACAAATAGATTATTATCAATTGCCGGCCGATGAAGGTCAAAATATAGTTGGTTCGATTGATGAAAAGCCTGAGTTTAAAATTGTGGGGATGACTACCTCGAACTCATACGGCATTTTCTCATTTAGTAATTTGCTGTTTCGAAATGCAATGGCGCCTGTCTATCTCTATTTTAAAACGAAAGATATGTTGGGCGATGCAAACTTTGAACCGGTAATGGTTAATCAAACTTGCATAAACGAGTTTGCACGTCCGGTTTATCTTTTTAATGCCGACTATAATTATTCTACCATCACCGGATTTGGTTCTGCAATGTTGCCTAAATTGCCTACTCTAAAAGGTAAAGTAACCAGCAATGTAAGTGCCGGAAAAGGTATTTGGCTGGCAAAAGTGGTCGCCCGATTCAAATTCAAAAGTACAGTAAACAATAGCTATTTCTACCTTGAACGCACTTGTATAACTGATCAGGATGGATATTACGACTTTAAAGCTGCTTTTGAAAACTTTGAAAACATCGGCTTTGTAAAAAAAATAGAAAGTGTTCAGCTTACTGTAAGCAAAGAAGGTTTTCACTACATGAAAGGGAATCAACGACAAGAGCGTTATGTTGATATTTTCGACAAAACGAATTTTGAACTTGGCAAACAAAAGATTGTAGATGTAATTTTATATGGCAACGGAAGTATTAATGGAAGAATAGTAAATGAACAAAATGAACCTGTTGATGCCTATGTTCAGTTTCTTGAAAATCGAATTTTCGATCAAATTGGCGGTGAGGGTTCAGTAGCCACAACCTCTTCGGGAACAGGCGTAATGGCAAGTTTCATGGCCAAAGGTGAATTCTGGATGCCGGCTATACCGGGGAATAACCGAAAATTGGCAATTATTCCTAAAGATGTAGCCTATTTCCCTGATACTATTCTGATTAACGTATTGGAAGATGGTGTAACCAACAAAGGTGACATAACGGTGTATGAGCGTTCACACCGGATTTCGTTTGTAGTAAAAGATTATAAAAAGAGTGGTTCCATTTACACAAGTAAACCAGTTCCTGGTGCAAAAGTTTCATTGGTGGGAAGTCCAACACCGGTAATTGCCTATTCGAATAGTACAGGAGAAGTCACAATGAGTTTTAAAAATGTTTCTGAGAGCAACCTTTCCTTACAGGTAAGCGGGCCTTATGGAAGCGGGTATGTTCCGCAAACCATCTCATTTACAAATTACGAATCAGACAATGTTGTTCAGTTGCCAACGGTATATCTTCGTAAAGGACTTACTTTAAGGGGCAAAGTATTACTCGATGGAAATCCTACGCCCGATGCTGAAATTTATATCGAGCTAAGTAAAAATACTCAAACAAATGTATCCGTAGAAGAGACATCTCAGGGAGAAAATGCCTATGCCGAGGCTCAATATTTGTTCAAAACGCATTCAAAAAGCGATGGAAGCTTCGAAATAAATACCATTCCACACGAATTGGAAGGAAAGCAAATAATAGTAAAAGCTGTTTATAAGAAGAATAATTATTACACCTCAAGTATGATAGGTGGCAGCAGTTCGCATGCTACGAATGAAAATAATAATCCTCCGGCCAAAACAAAAAATTCATCGAATGCTTCAACAACTGTAAATACCCACACAGGAACAACTGTGAATACAACACATACGAATACATCTGCATCAGGCACTGCTAATTCAAACGAAAAACCCGGTGGAGGTCAGGGTTTAGTTGAAGTTAATAACAATGCAACAATTAATGTACAGGAAATCCCTACTGTAATTGGCGATCAAAAATTAATATCCATTGGCAGTATTACAAGTAATGTTGAGCTCAATCTCAAAACGTTTGATCAAATGCAAATTAAAGATCTTTGGGGATTTCCAATTGAGATAACAAAACTTACGCCTCAAACGAACGGACAAAGAGTATACGTATCCGGGCGGGTAAACCTGAATGGATATTGCCCCGGGTTCGATCCCCTTGAACCTTTAACCCTCGAAGTTGAACATGTTGCTTTTGAACCTTCTTCAAAAGTAGTAAACGGAAAACCGGTGGGAGAAGTAGCTCAAAACAATGTGGTGGTTTATTTAAAACGAGATTTTAAAATGAAATACGCCAAGGCATTCAACGTAAAACTCAGATCTCCGGCTAACGCATTATTCACCATCTCAAAAGATGATGAAAATGAAGGCAAAGGGCAGCTGAATGCGAGCGTTTCGATTGTGGATAATTCATTCCAATATCCAAGTTCTTATTTGAATTTTGAAGGTGTAAATTTCAATTTTTGCACACCTATACCCCGCATTTTCAATGCATTCAATCCGATAATTAATGTTTTTAACGCGTCAACTCCCGGAAATGGGAATACACCGGTTAAATTTCATTTGTGCAACATGAATAGTCAGGAAAAGGCAGAAGATTTGATTTTTAGTTTCATTAATTTTGAAACACATTCAAAAGTTTCAGATTCATATGTTGAAGGCGATGAGATAATATTGAGTCCTACCTTGAAAGCACAAATGAAAGATGCCGGTGACATCGATATCAAAATAGGCAAACTGGTTTTAAAGAACAATACAATAGCTGCGGTTTCTGGGAACAATCCAATTTCAATTGAACTTAAAGATGAAGGGATTTACGATGCTGCAAAGGCCTGGAAGTTTGAAGTGAACAACTGGCGCATTGACCCTAAAGCAGGCGGATTAGTCTCTGAAAATTGCATGCTGCGTACCGGGGCAATTGATATTCCGTATTCCTATTTTAACCTGCGAAGTGATTTTGCTTATTTGGGTGAACCCGATTTGAAAAACCTGAAAATGGGTGGCTATCCCATCCAGTTGTCACCAACTTCTTCAGCGTCGGGGCCAAAAGTTGTAACCGGCTTCAATGCTTCTTGTGGAAGCGACAAGAAGGGTCATTGGCAATTAATTATTTATCCTTCGCCAAATGGCTATGCCCCTGCTACGGTGAATGTTTTGCCCAATATGAATAATGTTCCGCTGGAATTGGAAACCGTTTCGCTATTGAGTAATGGTGAAAATGTGTTTACCATTGGAACAGGCGCCAAAAAAATGAGGCTTTATAAAACGGTGGAATTCAGGCCTCAGTCTGCATTTTCGCTTAGCGATGGATTGGTTTTGAGTGGCATTGCCGACTTCAACATTCCACGAGTTCGTGATTTAATTGGAGCACGCTTAACTTTTGTACACAATGCCGAATACTCCACCAACCCTAAATTCGACCCCATTGATCTTGGTTTTGAAGGAAAAGGAAACATTAAATTCGAAATCGCAGAAAGCGGACAGGCTTTTAATGTAAATGCCCGGACCTTTACAACTTATGGTATTGCTTATGAGCCCGGTGTTTTGGCACCAATTGGTGTTAAATTAACCTACTTCGACAACGATGTGAAAAATTTAATTCGTACCGAAATTGTCCAATCGCCCTTAGAAACAAATCATATAGTTAAAATTGGAAGTTCCAATACAAGGCTTGAACATGTTACCTGCAAAACAAGCGCCGATCAAAACGATTGGGATTTATTTACTTTTGAAGGTGAACTTACCGGAGCCAAAGGAGTTGCCGATGATGCCAATAAACACATGAAGTTTACGGTTCATGGTGAAATAAAAGGTGAACAAAACGATTTCAAAGCCGATGGTGTAAACCACAATTTTAACGGAATTCAAACCACCTACCAAAATGGAAGGGTTATCGGCACTTTACAAATGGATAACGTTCCGCTCGGTTCTGCAAGGGTTACAGGAGTTGCAAATATGTTAATGGACAAAGACGGATGGGCATTTTATTCAAATTGCCGTGCAATAGGTGTTCAGGCTCCCGAAACTTGTACGCTTTACATGGGCATGCTCATTGGCGATTACCCAAAATTGCTTCCCGAAATGAGCAGTACGGTGTTGGCCTATTCGATCAATAAAACAATGCCGTCTTCCTTTAGTGAGGGAGTAAAAGGTTTTTACATGGTGGGCGGTCGTGAGTTGCCAATTTCGGGTCTCGACGTAGGTGTCGATGTGGTGGTAGCTTCAGCTTATGTAGCCATTCCGCAAGCTGCCTTAGATGTTGCATTCTATGGAAATTTTGCAAATGGAACGACCACATTGGGATTAGGACTTACCGGAGGATTAAAAATAAAATTTGGTCTGGGTTCAATTACCTGCACCGACCTTTATGGCGATGGATCGGCAACAGCAAGTGTCACAGGCGAATACACCAACGATGAATTCAACTTAAAAGGTGGCGCTGATTTTACAGCCGGTTTAACTGTTAAACAAGGAATACCATATGGCTTTGGTTGTAAAGATGCTGTTTCAATTACAGTACCACCTATTAACGGTGGCTTTACATTTAATGCCAATCCTTTCGATGTTAATTTTTACATAAAATAGATTCCCTTAAATTTTTAAATTATGAATTTAAAAACACCTAAAATAGTAAGTCTTGCACTGGTCATTTTATCAATGTCAATACTCAGTGTAAAGGCACAAACCCCCGAAACAAAAGCAGGACCCAATGGAATCTATATTTTCTTTGGAAATAAAATTCCCATAAATTTTCAATATAAATTGGATAGAAAACCCGGCGAAAGTGACAAATGGGAAGAGATTTATCGCACTCCCATGCACGATTTAAATTTCCAGACTGTGCTGGGCAAGTTATTACAGGCCGGGGCTAAATTATCAACATTTACCATTCCCGATACATTAACGATCGATCGGTTTATTGCTTTGCAAAAAGGAAGACTCACCATCGATTCAGTTTACATTTTTAATGCCCTGCCGGCGTATATCGAAGCAATGGGCACCGGATTTTACGATGTGACAATAGCTCCGGAAAAGAACTATGACTATCGGATATCCGAAGTTGACCGCAAAGGAGTTGCACTTAAATCGGACATAGTTAGTGCCGAACCTTTTCCCGGGACAGTTAATTTTGATAAGCCTGAATTTAAAAATTACGCGGTCAATTCAAGAAGTTTAGTTTTAAATTTCATTCTAAAAGGAACAAATACTCTATCGAATGTGAGGGTGTTAAAACAAGCCACCTTACAAACGCCTTTTGTTGAATGTTACCCAAAAAAAATGTTTTCGAGAAGCAACGAAGGCATTGAAGTTATGCTAATTGACTCAATGATTTTGGAAGGAGTATCATACCGTTATCTGCTGGTTGCAGTTGATGTTTTAGGCAACCCGGGAACACTTTCGGATACTGTTCGGGTTAACTTAAACGGAGAAACAATTGCTCCACTCGAAAGCTTTGAAGCCAAAGAAGAAAATGGGTTTATTGAACTTAAATGGCGCGCAAATAATGGAAGTCACGTGCAAAGCATTTCAATTTTCCGCAGTGAAAATTTCGACGATGGATACAAACTTTTAAGTAGAGTACCAATAGCAGATACAAGCTTTACCGACCGACAAATACAAAAGGGCATTTCCTACTTTTACTACCTTGTTTTTCAGGGTTTGTATAGCGAAAGTGCCCCATCGGCAAAGGTAATTGGCCTAATAGATGAAAAGGATAAACCGGTATTAGCTCCCGGTTCAGTTAAGGTAACCAAAACAAACGAAGGTAATTTGGTGGAGTGGAAAAGTGCCGAAATTGGAACAAAAGGATACTATGTTTATCGTGGCGAAGGATATACAAAAACAGAATATCAAATTTCTGATTTGGTAGTAAGCGATAGTACAAAGGTGACTTTTGTCGATTCAATTTCAAATTTGATGCCCGGACAAACCTATTGTTATGCAGTTTCGGCTGTGAATAAAGGAAATCTCGAAGGGCCTCTTTCCAATGTGGTAATTTCGACCCCCGTTAAACCGGAACTTCCAACGCCAACCAATTTGGTAGTAAAAATTTACAACGACAACGCGATGCTTTTCTGGGACAATATCTCTTCTATGTCAAATTATATTACTGGCTATGAGGTATTCAGAACCGAATCAGAAGTAAGCCAATTTGAAGCCATTGGCAGGGCAAATGCAAGTACTTATTACGACAGTACCGTAATCCGCGGTGTAAATTATTCCTATTCCATAAAAACATTGGGCATTGAAGATTCCAAAAGTTCACTGTCGGCAAGTGCCGAATTTCTGTTGCCCGAAATATTGCCGGTTCCACCTTCGGGATTACGTGCCACCACAACCCCCGACAGTGTAATAATTCATTGGGATGCACCTGCAGTTACTGATCTGGCAAACTTTAAAATTTATCGTGAAAAACTGGGTGAAGAGAAAAAATTGATCGCAACAGTTAATCAAAATACAAACGATTTTGCAGATATACTAAGCGACGAAGGAAGCTATTTTTATACCGTAACAACAATTACAAATAAAGGACTGGAAAGCAAGCCCAGCGATGAAGTGGGGGCTAAGAAGTAGGTGTGTTTCGCCATTATCTGTAAATGACTGGCAAGTAAGATGAGCGTAATGCAGTTATCGGAGTTTTCTTGCAAAGACTATTTAGATTACAATGACCTTGAATCTGGGGGGCATCAGATCGTTGATGTTTTATATGGACTTGGCAAAACAGAGAATAAGTCATTCACCATTAATCAATTTGTGTCATGTTCGAAATAGACCCTGCATAATTGAAACGATGATGACATAGGGTTGTCATTCATTCGGTTTATATTTGACAAAACGATTAATGGAATTATAAAAATGGAAAATATTTTAAAGCTTGATAAGTCAAATATTGACGAAGAACACATTTGCTGTGCAATTTCAGACAAAAAGTGCAAAGATAGCTACGAACTGAAAAAGGATTGGCTTAGGAAAGAGTTTGATAATGGATACGTTTTTCAAAGGATTGATGCAAGAGCGAAAGTATTTATTGAGTATTGTCCTGCCGAAAAGGGTTGGGTTCCGATTGATGCGCCAAATTATTTATTGATTAATTGCTTTTGGGTTTCAGGTAAATACAAGGGACAAGGGTACGGCAAAGAATTGTTGAGGCTTGCGCTGGAAGATGCAAAATCACAAGGGAAAGACGGATTGGTGACAGTAGTCGGAACCAAAAAGTTTCACTTTATGAGTGATACGAAATGGCTTTTAAAACAAGGATTTGAGACTTGCGAGAAAACATCATCCGGATTTAGTTTACTGGTAAAAAAAATAAATCCAAAAGCGGACAATCCAAAATTTAGAGATTCTGTGAAAAGCGGAGAATGTGAAAATAAGAACGGATTAGTGATTTATTATTCGAATCGTTGTCCATTTTCTGAATTTCATGTTACAACTTCAATGACAGAAACCGCAAAGAAAAGGAATTTACCTTTGGAGATTGTAAAGCTTGATACATTAGAAAAAGCACAATCCGCACCGACACCTGCAACGATTTTTAGTTTGTTCTATGATGGAAAATTCATTACAACTGATTTGAGTACGTGTATGGATAGTAGATTTGATAAAGTGATTGAAAAAGAGATGCATAAATAAAGTACGAACGCACAGCATATGTGTATAATTCATAAGGGTTTCAGTGGTTTTCGAGCGTTTTTGCCCTCATCGGTTTTGGGTGGTAGCTTAATAGATTTGAAGCTTGAACACTGTTATTAAGGTAATTAAAAAGACAAATAGACTTTCAAGCTTTACTTTAAGACAATTATATTTGTTTATATGACAAGTATACTTTACATTTGTTGAAAATTAAAATCCTATGAAACTATCAAATTTATCAGCCTTAAATCAACACTATGTAAAGAGATTAGGAGTAATCTTTGCGAGTATATTTATTATTCTGGAAATCGTTGCAAAATTAACGGGAACATGTGAAGAAATTGATGTGCGTTTAGTCAATTTATATATACTTGTTGCTTTATCATTGACAGTTTTTAGTAAGGAAAAGACAGATGATGAAAGAACACGGATTATTAGATATTTTGCAATAAAAATGTCGTTTCGGTTATTAATTGCTGGATTAGCAGTTATCTATTTATTAAACTTTAAAATCGATTTAATTTATATAGCAATATCTTCATTGATAATTTATTTGCTAATATTTTACTTGTCGAGTTATTTTAATCCGAGCTTTATTTTTAAAGAAGAAACTAAAAC
>JAQICD010000159.1 GCA_027858715.1 Prolixibacteraceae bacterium | reverse complement strand
CAATTAAACATAACAATAAACGTGCCATAAATGCACATTGTTTTGACGATTAAACTGAAAAAAGGTTTAATCGATGATTAAAAAAAATTCGATTCCAGCTTATTTTTACGATGATCGCTCATGATGTGTAAGTCGCGTTGCGGGAATGGAATGGTAATGTTGTTTGCTCTAAAACCTGCATCAATTTGAAAACGCAGTTCGCTGCGAATATTTTCGACATAAAACGATTTCGACGACCAAAAGAAAAGACGAAAATCGAGTGACGAATCGCCAAAATCTTCAAACCGCACAAAAGGTGGTGGTGTTTTAACAATTCCTTCTACATTTTCGGCGCAATTGAGCAGCACTTTTTTAACAAGCTGCACATCAGAACCATAAGCCACACCAACCTGTACATTAAAACGCGTTTTTTGATCGTGATGGCTCCAGTTAATTACATTATCGGTAGTGAATTTTGAATTGGGTATAATAAGTATGATATTATCGCGATTCAGCACTTTGGTTGTACGAACGCCAATATCGAGCACACGACCAACTATGTCGCCCACCTGAACAACATCTTTTACTTTTATTGCGCCATCGAACAGTAAAATAATCCCCGAGAAAAAGTCGTTGAAAATATTTTGCAAACCAAAACCCACTCCAACCAATAAGGCCGATACCGATGCTATAATGAAGGTTAACTTCATTCCAATAGCACCTATGGCAAACAAAAAGCCGGCAACCCATATGATGTACTTCGTAATTTGAATAATTGATTTCCCTTTACCATAATCGAGGCTTTCACGTTCAATTTTCCTATTCATCAAAAAATCGACAAACAATACAATTATACGCACTGCAAAAAGGATAATCAGAAGCATAAAAATTTTCTGAACGGTAATGGTTACTTTATCGCCTGAAAAGATTTCGTATGAAAAGAAATTATCGACATTAACACTTTCGATCTTCAATAAAGTTAAAACACCTACAATCCATATAATATAGCTGATTGTACGAGCAACCAGCTTCGACAATCTACTGTTCGTGTTTTTGTAAAAATTACTCTTTTTAATTACCCTGCCAGCAAATATATTAATCATAATTATTGCCAAAACACCCGTAAATAAAATAAAAGCTTGGCTAACATTGAGTTTAAAATTACCAAGCTCTATTAAAGCTTTCTGACCTATATCACCAAATAAATCCATACATAAGAAATTTTAACCATTAATACTGTCGATTAACTGGGGCAGTTCAATGGGTTTCACATTTTCTTTTAATTTACCATTAAATGCAAATGAAATTTTTCCGGTTTCTTCCGACACAATAATAATAGCAGCATCGGTGACCTGGCTCATTCCAACAGCAGCACGATGCCTCAAACCAAGTTGTTTGTTTTTCAATTTCTTATTGGTAACAGGCAAAACACAACGTGCAGCTTTTATAACACTACCCTGCACCACCATAGCACCATCGTGTAACGGAGAGTTCTTATAAAATATTGATTCAATTAACGGAACTGAAACTTCAGCATTGATTTCTTCGCCGGTTTCGATAAATTCATTTAGCTCAGCATTATTAGTCAGTACAATTAAAGCACCGGTTTTGCTTTTGCTCATCGACTCGCAAGCTGTTACAATTTTCTTTATCTGCTCGCTTTTTATTGATTGCTGGTCGCGCGAGAATAAATTTTCAAATGATAAACCCACACTCAGCAGGCGGTACCGCGTACCTAACAGCAAAAACATTTTTCTGATTTCCTGCTGAAAAACCACTATCAGAGCCAGCACTCCAGCAGCCATAACCTGTCCGAGAATTTTGCCCATCAATTCCATATTCAGGCCTTGTATTACCACCCACGAAACATAAAAGATGAAAATTCCCAAAAAGATATTAAAAGCAGCCGTTCCTTTTATGGCCTGGTAGAGCTTGTATATCAAAAAGGCGACCAACACAATGTCAATCACATCCAGAAAACGAACAGTTATAAATGAGTATATCATTGGGCAAATTCTTTTAATTTATTATAAACAGCGACTGCTTCAACGGCTGGTTTTACATCGTGAACGCGCAAAATATTGGCCCCCGCCTGTAGGGCAAGCGTATTCAATACCGTAGTAGCATTTAATGCATCGTCGGGCGTGCCACCCAAAAACTTATACAACATCGACTTACGCGAAACACCTACCAGTAAAGGTATTTCAAAAAAACGAAATGCATCGAGGTGGTTAAACAACTCGTAATTATGGTCGATGGTTTTTGCAAATCCAAAACCGGGATCGATAACTACATCGTTAACACCCAGCGCATATAACTTATTCAGGTTGACACTCAGCTCCTTAACAACTTCTTTAGTAACATTTTTATAAGAGGGGTTGTTCTGCATGGTTTCAGGTGTGCCTCGCATGTGCATCAATATATACGGTACATTCAACCCGGCCACGGTGCGAAACATTTCGCTGTCGATACCCCCTGCCGAAATATCGTTGACAATTATACATCCGAATTTATTCACCAAAGCCGACACAACAGAAGCCCTGAAAGTATCGACCGACAAAACGGCCTCGGGATAAAGTCTTTTTATTTCGCCAATCACCGGCATCAGGCGGCTCAGTTCTTCATCAGCATCGGGCATTACAGCTCCAGGCCGGGTTGAACAGGCTCCCACATCAATAATGTCGGCACCTTCGCCAAGCATTTGCCCTACACGCTCTATCGCCGTACCGATATGACTGTAGCGACCGCCATCGTAAAACGAGTCGGGCGTTACATTGAGGATTCCCATAACCCGGGGAATACTCAAATCGTAAAGACTGCCGTTATAATTGATTAACGACTTTTTCTGAAAGTATTTTTTATCTGATGTACTGATTATCATTACAAGCCTACTAGTCGTTCGTTTAATTCCATATTTAACCAGAATATCAACCGTTTCACAAATCTACAATATTTCAATTTCAATGTTCCCAAATTTTTCTACTTTTATTGACCAAAATCAAACACAAATGGATAAAACAAATCAACAATACGACCAGATAATAGAGATATGCCGCGATATTTTCGAGAAAAAGATGAAAGATTACGGCATTGCATGGCGCATACTTCGTCCGAGCTCGGTAACTGACCAGATCTACATAAAAGCACAACGCATACGCAGCATCGAAGATAAAGGTGTGCAGCAGGTTGACGAAGATGTCCGCTCTGAATTTATTGGCATCATCAACTATTGCTCGATGGCCATTATTCAGCTTGAGCTGGGACCGTCGGAATTAGAAGACCTTAGCCCCGAAGAAACGGCTTCGAAGTACCTGGCCAATCTTAAAACGGCCAAAGACCTGATGATGAGGAAAAATCACGATTACGGCGAAGCATGGCGCAATATGCGCATCAGTTCGTACACCGACCTGATTTTAATGAAGCTAAAACGCACCAAGCAAATTGAAGACAATGCAGGCAAAACCCTTATATCGGAAGGTATCGAAGCCAATTATCTCGATATGATTAACTATGCTGTTTTTGCCATGATAAAAATTGAATTTGAAGAATCAATAGATCGTTAGATTTTAGACATGAGATAATAGACTTGTTTGTAATGTACTAATTGTTAGTAGTTTAAATAAATGCGCAACCAAGACACAAACAACTCATTATTAATGGCTTAAAAATATTAACGAACTATTAAAGAATAACATTTATTTCAAAAAAACTTAAATATGAAATTTGTACGCGAAGCTGCCCGCATTTTATTAGGATTAACTTTTGTTTTTTCGGGATTTGTTAAAGGAGTTGACCCACTGGGTTCAACCTATAAATTCGTCGATTATTTTACTGCTCTTGGCACTTCATGGGCCAACTCACTGGCACTGATATTAGCCATCCTACTTTCGATTACTGAATTCGGAATAGGTGCGGCTTTATTATTCAACTACAGGATGAAAATCTTTTCGTGGCTGGCACTTATTTTTATGGGATTTTTTCTGCCACTCACGCTTTGGATTGCCATAAAAAACCCGGTAAGCGATTGCGGCTGCTTTGGCGATGCCATTATACTATCAAACTGGGATACATTCTATAAGAATATTGTACTAACCCTGTTGGCTGTATTCATTTTTATTCAGCGCTATCAATATCGCAACAGGTACAACCGCAGTTTTCAGAATGGATATTTCGCAGCCATTATGCTTGCCTTCCTTTTTATACAATATTACTCGTATAACCACCTGCCCATATTCGATTTCAGACCCTACAAAATTGGCAACAGCATTTCGGAAGGCATGGAAATGCCCGAAGATGCACCCGCCGACGAGTATAAAACCGAATTCATTTATAAGAACAAACAAACCGGGACGGAAAAAAAGTTTAACGAAGAAAACTACCCCTGGCAGGACACCCTAACCTGGGAATATGTTTCGGCCAATTCAATTTTAGTCAAAGAAGGCTATCATCCGCCCATACACGATTTCACTATCGAAAATAGTTATGGCAAAGATGTAAAAGATTTTTACCTGCACGATGAGCATTACACTTTTATGCTTATTTCGGAAGATCTCGAAAAGGCCAGCACAAGGAAACAAGAAAAGATAAACGAATTTGCCACCAAGGCGATGAACGAAGGCATGAATTTTATTTGCCTTACCGCCTCTACGGCTAATCAAATTGAAGCATTTATCGAAGAACATAATCCACCTTACGAGTTTTTCTTTTGCGACGAAATTACGCTTAAAACCATTGTGCGTTCAAACCCGGGGCTGATGCTTACACAAGAAGGAACCATACTGAACAAGTGGCACTGGCGCGATTTTCCAAAATTTGAAAAGGTACACGAAAGTAATTAAACGTTGATTTTTTCGCCCGATTTTGTAACAATTATCACCAAGGTGTGTTATAAATACTGCTACTTTTGAACCGTTTTAAATAACGTTAATAATTAAAAAAGATACAACCATGTTTGACACTATGAATTTATCCGACAATCAACCAGAAAAAAAACAGGTTGAAGGCGATGCCGAAAAAACAAAATGCTTGATTATAGGTTCAGGACCTGCGGGATATACCGCTGCAATTTATGCTGCTCGCGCTAATCTGAGCCCGGTTATGTACGAAGGCTTACAGCCCGGCGGACAGCTTACCACCACTACCGAGGTTGAAAACTTTCCGGGTTACCCCGAAGGAGTTACCGGACCAGTAATGATGGAAGACCTCAAAAAGCAGGCTCAGCGTTTTGACACCGATGTACGATGGGGCATGGCAACTTCTGCCGACCTGTCGAAGCGTCCGTTTAAAATTACCATCGACAATAAAAAAATGGTTGAAGCAGAAACCTTGATTATTGCAACTGGGGCAACAGCAAAATACCTGGGGCTCGAAGATGAGAAGAAATACGCCGGAAGTGGCGTTTCAGCCTGTGCAACCTGCGACGGATTCTTTTACCGTGGAAAAGATGTAGCCGTAGTTGGTGGTGGCGACACTGCTGCCGAAGAAGCCCTTTACCTGGCCGGACTTTGCAACAAGGTTTACCTTATTGTACGTCGCGACGAGCTGCGTGCATCGAAGGTGATGCAAGAGCGGGTTTTCAAAACCAAAAACATTGAAGTACTTTGGAAACACCAAACCAAAGGATTATTTGGCGACGGCGTGGTTGAAGGTGCCGATCTTTACAAAAACAAAGGCGAAGCTAACGAAGATATTGGGAAAATAAAAATCGACGGTTTCTTCCTGGCCATTGGGCACAAACCCAACTCCGATATTTTCAAAAATTATCTTGAACTCGACGATGTAGGCTACATCCAAACCCTGGATAACACCTCGAAAACCAACGTGCCGGGGGTGTTTGCCTGTGGCGACGTAATGGATTCGCAATACCGTCAGGCAGTAACAGCAGCAGGCTCGGGTTGTAAAGCAGCCATGGACTCCGAGCGCTTTATTAGCGAAAATGCAGAGTAAACAGAAATAAAAATCATAAGGCAAAAACCCCGATGGATGAATTCTATTGGGGTTTTTTAATAGTTACTATAAAGGCCAGATCAATTTCTTATCAGAAACATTTTCTTCAAAATCGGGGCATGTATTTCTACCGTCAATACCTCCAAATTCGCACAACACCGTTCCTTCACAATCGTAAAACTGCACCAGCCCATCAGGGCAACCAACACATAAGTCGATAAGGAATCCTTCCTGCTGATTGTAAATACATCTATAAATCTCAGCACTGGCAGGATTATCCGTATTATCTTCAACTATTTTGATCAACCAATCAAGTTCATCTAACGGATTTTCCACATTGCAAAATTGGTCATTGTTTATGGTTTCAGTACGCTCTTTTACACATCCAGTGATGAAGAATGATGATATAAACAGGCAAAATAAAATTCTAATCATGCTTACTTCTTTTTTTAATCTCCAACAGGGTTTTGGATTCCTGTTGGAGATTAAAGTTATACAAGATAAAGCCATACAGGAACAATTTTGATTATCGAAAGTTAATAATAAATAACACGAAAAACAAAACATACAACCCCTGTCTTACAGACACTTAAACTTACAAACACACAATTTCTTTACCCAAGAAACTGAATAATCGTTCCCCCTGGTGCGCCCAAATGGGTCGGAACGTAAAATTATAAGCTAAGGGTGTGTAATGAATTAACTTAGCTTTACGCGCATCCCGTATCGGTTTCTACTTTCGCCCAAAGGCCGTCGTTACCTCAACCGCTTTACTGCTGGCATTTCCCTTTTCTTTTTCTATTTTTACACAAGCTTATATCAATAGATCGTAAGATTTTAGACATGAGACAATAGACTTTATATATACAAAATAAAAACATAAAAAAAGAACACGAACATGCTATCAATCAATCCATACAATAAGCAACTTATTGCTGAATATACTGAATTTACAGCAGCAGAAACAAACGCTGCAATTGATGCCAGTTTTAAGGTCTGGAACGATTGGAAAAACACCGGGTTCGACTTCCGGGCAAAATTAATGCACCGGGCAGCCGGGGTACTGCGCGAAAACAAAAGCACACTGGCCAAACTAATAACCAACGAAATGGGCAAACGCATAGCCGAAGCTGAGGCCGAAGTAGAAAAATGTGCCTGGGTTTGCGATTATTATGCCGATAATGCCCCTGCCATGCTGGCCGACGAGCCAATCGAAACCGATGCCCAAAAAAGCATGGCCGTATTCCAGCCCATTGGCCCGGTATTGGCCGTTATGCCCTGGAACTACCCCTTTTGGCAGGTGTTTCGTTTTGCAGCACCTGCTCTTATGGCCGGCAACACGGGTTTGCTCAAACATGCATCGAACGTGCAGGGCTGTGCCCTCGCCATCGAGAATATTTTTACCGAAGCAGGCTTCCCCGAAAATGTTTTCCGCTCGTTAATTATTGGTTCGTCGCAAGTGGAGGCAGTAATTGCCAACCCGAAAGTGAAGGCTGTAACTCTTACAGGCAGCGAGGGTGCCGGCAGTAAAGTAGCCGCAGCAGCCGGCAAACACCTCAAAAAAGCAGTTCTCGAGCTTGGCGGCTCCGACCCCTGCATTGTTCTCGACGATGCCAACCTCGACGAAGCTGCCAAAACCGGCATACAAAGCCGTATGTTAACATCGGGACAAACCTGCATTGCCGCCAAACGTTTTATTGTGGTTGAAAAAATTGCCAGCGTTTTCCTCGAAAAAGTGAAAACCGAACTTGAAAAATACCAGCCGGGCGACCCAATGAACAAGGCTACCATGCTGGCACCGCTGGCAAAACGCAACTTTGTCGAAGATATAAACCGGCAGGTAAGCGAATCGGTAAAAATGGGCGCGAAAATTGAAGCAGGCGGCATACTTACCAACAACGAAAGTTGTTTTTACCCTGCCACACTCGTCACCAACGTTAACCGCGACATGCCGGTATTTTACGAAGAAACTTTTGGCCCTGTAGTCGCATTTATAGTTGTTAAAGATGAAGAAGAAGTCATAAAAACAGCCAACGACAGCCTGTTTGGTTTGGGTGCAGCAATTTGGACAAACGATAAAACACGAGGCAAAAATTTAGCCCGGCAAATAGAGGCCGGAGCCATATTTGTTAACGGGCTGGTAAAATCGGATCCGCGCCTGCCATTCGGAGGTATTAAAAACTCGGGCTTTGGACGCGAATTATCACACTACGGCATCAAAGAGTTTTGTAACATTAAAAGCGTGTGGATAAAATAATTTTAGATGAATGAAACCAGGTAATCAAGAGCCTCTTCTTTGGTTTTAAATGCTTTAAAATTCCGCCCCGATTGACGAACAAAATCATCGAAAACAAAATTCATCAACCCTTTTACACCTATTACAGCAGCAGCTTTTATAAAAGGAGCATTATCCTTTACAACATCAAGAAAGGTATCGCGCACCTGATGGTCGAAATTCATGTTTTCCATATTCGACAACACCAATAACGAATTAAAAGCGTGCTTTTGAATATAAGCCCCTGCCTGTTTCTCAGTCTCAACAATATTGCTCTTTCTTTTCATATTCGAAAAGTCGAGGTAAACAATATCGTGCCCCTTGTGATTTATGATTTTTGGATTTCGCATTTTCAATTCTCCTGTTACCACAAAAAAAGCATAAATAATAGATTTAACATTATTTTTTATGCGAATGGTAAGATTTTCTGAGTGAATAGTCAATTTTGATAAATGAACAATTATTTTTTGTAATCTTGCAGCATGATTCAGATAGGAAAAACAATTGTTAGCTTCGATATATTCGACAAACATTTTCTGTGCGACTTAAACACCTGCAAAGGTGTATGTTGTGTTGATGGCGATTCTGGTGCACCTTTAACGCAGGAAGAAGCAAAGCTTATTGAAGAGAATTATCCCGCATTTGAACCGTATCTCGATAAAAAATACAAAAAAGTGATCGGGGAAACAGGTTTCTCTGTTATCGATTCCGACGGCGATTTGGTTACCCCGCTTTACAACAATCTCGAGTGCGTTTATACCTACTCAGATGAGAATGGTATTACCAAATGCGCCATCGAAAAGGCTTATTTCGAAGGGAAATCGACCTTTCGCAAGCCCGTTTCGTGCCATTTGTTTCCGGTACGCATCACTGAATACAAAGATTTTGATGCTGTAAACTATCAGCAACTCGACATTTGCAAAGCAGCACGCACTTGTGGCAAAGCTAAACAATTGCCTTTGTATATATTTCTTAAAGATGCACTTATAAGAAAATATGGCAAAGAATGGTATGCCGAACTCGAAGTTGCTGCCAGTCAGATACACAATATTAAACGATAATGGTTAACAATAAAAATGAACAGTAACTATTTTATCGAGAACGGATTAATAAAGACAATAGCAGGAAAAAAACCAATAACAGGCGAAATAATTGTTTACGAAGTTATCCGTATTATTTCGGGGATACCGCTTTTCATTTCCGAACATTATTCGCGAATGGCCGACTCGTGCAAATCGCTGGGATGCCAACCCCCTGTTACGAAACAAGAACTGCTAATGCAAATTGTTTGTTTGTGCAAAACCAATTCAACACAAAACGGTAATATCAAAGTTGAAATCGGTATATCTAAAGAAAATAGTCAATTGTTGCTGTATTTTATACCACATGCATACCCCACTCCACAAATGTACAACGATGGCGTTGAAGTCGGCTTTTTATTTGCCGAACGTAAACTACCCAACATAAAAACCGTGCAACCAGCAGTACGCGAAAGAGCCAATAGGCTAATCAGTGAATCGGGATTTTACGAGGTGCTACTGGTTAATCATGAAAACAAAATCACCGAAGGAAGTCGTTCCAATATTTTTTTCATTTTGGACGAACAGCTTCTAACCCCACCGTTAAAACAGGTTTTAAAAGGAATTACACTGTGCAAGGTTCTTGGTATTGCTAAAGAAAAAAACATCAGCATCAACTATAGCAACCTTGCTGCCGATGAGCTCGCCAATGCCTGTTCGATGTTCTTAACAGGTACTTCACCAAAAATTTTACCTATAGCTAAAGCGGGCGAAAATCGTTTCGCTGTAAAGCACCCAATGTTGCAAATGTTATCGGCAGAATACGATGTTTTAATTAAACAAGACATTGAAAAAACAAAAAGGCTCATCCTAAAATGAACCTCCTGCTTATAATTAGTTTATAAGGAAACAACTATCGCATTGGATACTTTTTGAGTACCTCTTCCGAATTTCTCAGAATATCGATGTATTGTGCACGCTTATACACAAACTCATCGTTAATAGCATCTTTTGAGAGTTTTCCTTTAAAATCGTCGAGCGATTTATATTTTTTCTTCTCCATCCATGCTTCTATCTCCGAAAGTATGGTTTCGGCATAGCTTGCACCGTTTTTATAAAATGTACTCACAAGTTGTGTTGCATCGGCTCCTGCCAAAATCATTTTCAACACTTCGCCCGAAGTTTTTATACCGCGGTTGGCAACCAAACTGCCTTTCAATTTATTGTGAAGTAAACCAACGTATCGCAATGTTACCTGGTAATCGCCCTCTCGTGTTAAATCCCACGGGAACTCAAATTCTTCGTTTTCAATGTTGATATCAGGCTGAAAAAAACGGTTGAAAATCACCACAGCATCGGCACCGGCCTTATCAAGTTTGGTGATAAAATTCAACGGATTGGTATAAAACGTACTCAACTTAACCGAAACCGGAATATCAACTGCTTCTTTTACCTGCTTCAGCACTTTAACCTGATGCTCCTCAATGCTTTTAGCACTGGCATCTGACGAGATAGGCACACGATAAAAGTTCAGCTCCAATCCGTCAACACCATTCTCTGCCAACATTTGGGCATATTCAACCCAGGTAGGCTCGTAAATAGCGTTAATACTGGCAATAACCGGAATAGAAACACTCTCTTTTAGTTTCCGCACAGCAAGCAAATGCTCTTTGGGACCCGCGTGCTCAATTTCAGGAAAAATACGTTCCATTTCGGCATTTCGATAATCGTATTCATGCAGGTCTTCATCCATTTGGAGCGACTCCAATTGTAATTGCTCTTCAAATAACGATTTAAAAACAACTGCCGCAACACCGGCTTTTTCAGCTTTCTTAATTTGTTCAATATCAGTAACCATGTTACTGGCTCCTATAACGATAGGGTTTTTTAACTTTAGCCCCATGTAAGTTGTTGATAGATTAGCCATATTTATTAATTTTTAGATTCATTCGTTTGTTTACAATGACTATAAAACAAACACTATTAGTAAATTGTTTGTATGGTCGTAAATATGTTATCTAACATTTTTAATAATATTCTGCTCATTTACATTTTTTAACTTTAAGTGGTTTATTTACAATTTTAAGACAGAATAAATACAGGGGAAACAGGGGAACATGAAAATATTACTTGCTTTTTTATTTTTTTGTGCAGCATTAAATGCTAAAGCACAAGACTTAATAATACTTCACACCAATGACATACATTCGCATTTAATGGGTTTATCGCCCGAAGTGGAATACACCCCCTTCGTAAACGACAACGATCCAACACAGGGCGGTTTTGCACGAATTGCAGGATTGATGAAAGCCGAACAGGAGCTAAACGGTGACAAGCTAATAACATTAGATGCCGGCGATTTTTTGATGGGTTCACTGTTTCAAACCATCGAATTAACCCACGGTTTTCAGTTGAATTTGATGCGCGAAATGGGATACAATTACCTGGCTTTAGGCAATCACGAGTTCGATTTTGGACCCGATTCCCTGGCGAAAATTATTGTCAATTCGCAGAAGAATGGTTCAATACCTCAACTCCTCTGTACAAATTACAACGGAATAAAAAATGGAATCGACAGCGATTTGCGTGAATTATTTAACAACGGCACTATTTTACCCTACGATGTTTTCGAAAAAAACGGATACCGGATTGGCATTTTCAGTGTAATGGGCAAAAGCGCTGACGAAGCCATTCCTGACTTTTACGACCTCCAATTCGACCATCCGCTAAAATCAGCCCGAAGAACGGCTCGCCACCTCAAAAAAAATGAAGCTACCGATATGGTTATTGCGTTATCGCATAGCGGAATATACAAAAATAAAAACGGTGAATGGAAAGGTGAAGATATTGACATGGGGAACAAAATAAACAACATCGATCTGGTAATCAGCGGCCACAGTCACACTGCTTTAACAAACCCGATACAGGCAGGCAATACGGTAGTTGTGCAGGCAGGAACCGCAGGCATATATGTTGGTCGTGTGGAAATTATCTTCGACTCGTATGGACAACCACTGATACAATACCAATTGATTCCAATTGACGATAACATTACTGCTGACAAAACGATACAACAAAGAATAGAATCAAAAACACCGCTTATCGAAGCTTCGGTTTTATCGCCACTGGGAATAAACTATAACACACCTATTCTCGAAACATCTTTCGACTTAACCATTAACGAAAACGTTCCAGCAACAAGCAATCTTGGGCCGTTTGTAGCCGATGCAATGTACCACTGGCTCAATGACGAAAATGGGTCGGGCACCGACATCGTTGTAGTTGCATCGGGCGTAATTCGCAACGACATCACAAAAGGCAGACATGGAAAACAAAACATCAACGACATTTTCAATGTAATGCCACTGGGAGCAGGCCTCGATAATGTGCCCGGCACGCCGCTTTCAAAAATATATATCACCGGCAACGAACTGAAAAAAGTTATGGAATTGATTTTAGCCGTTTCGGATATTAAAACAAGCTTCTACCTTTTCTTTTCTGGAATGCGTGCATACATCAACCCCGACAAAGGAATATTCCGTAAGGTACAGTCTGTAGAAATTGGCAACGACAAAAAAGGCTATAAAACAATTGGACTGGGTAAAAAAGATACAACCCTGTACAGCGTTACGGCCAACGCGTATATGGTGAGCTTTATCGGTCATCTTAAAAAGATGAGTTACGGTTTAGTTGATGTAGAACCCAAAAACGAATTCGGAGAAAAAACAAATACGAGGGAACTGGTAATCGATTTAGACGAAGAAATGCCCGGCATTCAGGAAGCTAAAGAATGGCTTTCGATATATTATTACGCCAAAGAACTAACAGACACCAATGGCAATGGCATTCCCGATATCCCCAACAAATACCGGGAGGCAAAAAATCTCATCATTCCTGTTTCAAAATAACCCCGACATATATGGCAGAAAACAAGATGAAAACCTGACACTAAAATAACATGTCGGGTTTTTTTCTGACATATTTTCATGCTAAACGAAAATAATTGCCATGGCACAATGATTGATTAATGACCAACCGTTGACAAAAAGAATAAACTAAAAAATAACAATATTATGGGAAAAATTATAGGAATTGACTTAGGAACTACAAACTCATGTGTTTCGGTAATGGAAGGCAACGAGCCCATTGTAATTCCGAACAACGAAGGTAAACGTACAACACCTTCGATTGTAGCATTTGTTGAAAATGGCGAACGCAAAGTTGGTGACCCGGCAAAACGTCAGGCCATCACGAACCCACATAAAACCATTTATTCAATAAAAAGGTTTATGGGTGAGCCGTTTGAAAATCTTGCAAAAGAAGTAAAACGTGTTTCGTACAAAGTAGTAAAAGGAGAAAACAACACTCCGCGTGTAAAAATCGACGACCGCATGTATTCGCCCCAGGAAATCTCAGCTATGACACTTCAGAAAATGAAGAAAACTGCTGAAGACTACCTCGGACAGGAAGTAACCGAAGCTGTAATTACAGTGCCCGCTTACTTTAACGATGCTCAGCGCCAGGCTACCAAAGAGGCCGGCGAAATTGCTGGGTTAACCGTTCGTCGTATTATTAACGAGCCTACAGCCGCATCACTGGCTTACGGTCTCGACAAGCGCGATAAAGATATGCGCATTGCTGTATTCGATCTGGGTGGTGGTACTTTCGATATTTCAATACTTGAACTAGGTGACGGTGTATTCGAAGTAAAATCGACCGACGGTGACACACACCTTGGTGGTGACGATTTCGACGATGTTGTTATCAACTGGCTGGCCGATGAGTTTAAGAGCGACGAAGGCATTGACCTGCGCGAAGACCCAATGGCACTTCAGCGTTTGAAGGAAGCAGCAGAGAAAGCAAAGATTGAACTTTCAAGCTCAACTTCTACCGAAATTAACCTGCCTTATATTATGCCGGTTAACGGTATTCCAAAACACTTGGTGAAAACGTTAAGCCGTGCTAAATTCGAAAGTTTAGCTGATAAGCTTATACAGGCGACCATCGAACCATGTAAACGTGCAATGAAAAACGCAGGTGTTAACAATAGCGATATCGACGAAGTAATTCTCGTAGGTGGTTCAACACGTATTCCGGCTGTTCAACAAAAAGTAAAAGAATTCTTCGGAAAAGAAGCTTCAAAAGGTGTGAACCCCGACGAGGTAGTTGCAATTGGTGCTGCGATCCAGGGTGGTGTACTTACCGGTGAAGTAAAAGACGTACTGTTGCTCGACGTTACTCCGCTTTCGCTGGGTATCGAAACCATGGGTGGTGTAATGACCAAACTTATTGAGGCCAACACAACCATTCCAACAAAGAAAGCAGAAACTTTTACCACGGCTGCCGACAATCAGCCATCGGTTGAGATACACGTTTTACAAGGTGAACGGCCAATGGCAAACGATAATAAAACAATTGGACGTTTTCACCTCGACGGAATGCCCCCTGCGCCACGCGGTGTACCACAAATCGAAGTTTCGTTCGATATCGATGCCAATGGTATTTTACACGTAAATGCTAAAGACAAGGCAACCGGAAAATCGCAAAGCATCCGCATTGAAGCATCATCGGGCTTAAGCGACGATGAGATTAAGCGCATGAAAGAGGAAGCTGAAGCAAATGCCGAAAGCGATAAACAAGCCAAAGAGCGTATCGATAAGATGAATCAGGCCGACAGCTTGATTTTCCAAACCGAAAAACAGCTGAAAGAGTTTGGCGATAAATTGCCAGCCGACAAGAAAGCTCCTATCGAGGAAGCGCTTACAAAGCTGAAAGATGCACACGCCAAGCAAGACCTTGATGCTATAGATGCTGCATCGGCCGAGTTAAACAATGTATTCCAGGCTGCTTCTCAGGAAATGTATAACGCTCAGCAACAAGCAGGCGGACAAGAAGGATCACAAGGCGACGAACAGCAACAAGGTGATGCAAATGCCGGAAATCAGTCGAAAGGAAAAGACGATGACGGCGAAGTTACGGATGTAGATTTCGAAGAAGTGAAATAATAAAAGTCCGAAACACAACTTATATATACCGGTTCGACCCAAGAACCTAATTAAGGCCACCCTTCTGATGAGGGGTGGCTTTTTTAAAGGTATATTTTAAATGCAGTTGCCCTGCATTTACCCCAAAAAGCTATTTTTCAAGATAAAACCATTAATTTTGTGGCATGAGTATAGATATTCAAACCATACGAAAAGACTTTCCGATTCTTGAAAAACAGGTTTACGGTAAGCCCTACATATATTTCGACAGTGCTGCTACAACTTTACGTCCGGTTCAAGTACTTAATGCGGTAACAAAAATCTACACCGAATTTAACGGAAATCCGCACCGTGGTTCGCATTACATGAGCAACCAAACTACCCTGGCATACGAAAATGTTCGCGATAAGGTTCAGAAGTTTATCAATGCACCAACACGCGAGGAAATCATTTTTACCAAAGGTGCCACCGAAGGGATTAATCTGGTAGCTTATTCGTTTGGCGATGCGTTTATTACTGAAGGCGATGAGATTATAATTTCGGAAATGGAACACCATGCGAACATCGTTCCATGGCAATTGCTGGCTCAACGCAAAAAAGCCATTTTAAAAGTGCTGCCGATTATCGATAAAGGCGAACTTATCGTTTCTGAACTCGACAATCTCATCACGCCAAAAACAAAGCTGATTGCCATTAATATGGTATCGAATGTTTTGGGCACGGTTAATCCAATTCAGGATATCATTGAAAAAGCTCATGCGAAGAATGTTAAAGTACTCATTGACGCAGCACAGGGCATTCAGCATATTAAAACCGATGTGCAGAAACTCGATTGCGACTTCCTGGTTTTTTCGGGGCACAAAATGTACGGCCCCACCGGTGTAGGATGCCTTTATGGGAAAAAAGAACTACTTGATGCCATGCCCCCGTTTTTGTCGGGTGGCGAAATGATCGATAAAGTATCGTTTAAAGGCACTACCTTTAACAAGTTACCCTATAAATTTGAAGCCGGAACGCCTAATTTTACTGAAGTAATTGGACTCGGAGCTGCCATCGATTATGTAAACAACATTGGGCTCGATAAAATAGCGGCTTACGAACACGAGTTGCTTGAATATGCATCTCTAAAACTAAAACAAATTGACGGAATGCGCATTTTCGGCGAGGCAATAAGCAAAGCCAGTGTTATCTCTTTTTTGGTGGGCAGCATTCACCCGTACGATATGGGCATGTTTCTCGACAAAATGGGTTTTGCCGTACGTACCGGCCATCATTGCGCCGAACCACTTATGGACAGATACAGAATATCAGGAACAGTAAGGATTTCGCTGGCAATTTACAACACAAAAGAAGAAATTGACCAATTAGTTGATGCAATAAAGAAAACCGTTGCAATACTCGGGTAAAAATTAAAGAAATACACATGGCCAAAATATTATGCATTGAAACATCAACCGAAGTGTGTTCTGTAGCAATTTCAGAAAATGGAATAATTACATCGGTAAAAGAAGATACTTCGGGCATGAACCATTCGAAAATGTTAACCGTTTTCATCGACGAACTTTTAAAAGAAAACCAGCTTGAAGCAACATCGTTTGATGCGGTTGCAGTTAGCGAAGGCCCCGGTTCGTACACCGGTTTGCGTATTGGCGTTTCTGTAGCCAAAGGTTTTTGCTACGGAGCAGGCATTCCACTAATTGCAGTTAGTCCGTTACAGGCAATGACATATGCTGTTCGTGAGAAGTTTGATAATGTTTTCAGTGAGAATGATTTGTTTATACCCATGATTGACGCACGCCGCATGGAGGTGTATTGTGCTGCTTTTAATGTGAAAAGCAAACAACTAACGAATACCTCAGCCGAAATAGTTGACGAACATTCTTTTTCCGAAGTATTGAGCAGCCAAAAGATACTGTTTTTTGGCAATGGCGCTGAAAAATGCACAACAGTTTTAAGCAGCGAAAATGCAAAGTATGTTCAAGGAATAATTACTTCATCAAAAAACATGGCAAAACCTGCAGAAGAAAAATTCAATAATAGAGAATTTGTTGATGTCGCATATTTTGAGCCCTTTTATCTAAAGAAATTTATTGCTATAAAACCTAAGAATAATGTGCTAAATCGGGTAATTAACAATAAGGAATAAAGAGTTTTTACTCTTAAAGTCGTGCATTTTTGGTTGAACATCCTTAACTTGCTGTAATAATAACGACACACTATGCAAGTTGACAACCTCAAACAGATGCTGAATCTCACAAAAGATGCAGCTCTGAACAAAGTATTATTGGCAATTATATCGGTAATGGCGCTTGGCTTAATCGTTTCTTTTTCCAGAATAACACATACTGGTTTCGTCTTTCACTACATTGTACACATAGTATTTGCAGCACTTTTGCTTGTTATTTATGCGCTTAGAAATAAAGTTCAAACACTGGCAAAAGGAATTATTTTTCTCTGCATATTGTTCACTATGGCGGTAAGCGGTCTTTTCACTTTTGGACTGTATAGCTTTTCTTATGCATATTTTATACCGGCAATTGCAATGACTATGTTTTGGAACAACATGCATTCAATGCTTACAGGTACATTTGCGCAAGTAATTGACCAACAAAACAAAATGAAAAAGATGAATTCCGATTTAATAATTGCCCGTGATAAGGCAGAAGGAAAATCCATTCGCTTAATAATTGAAAAAATTGAAAGAGATATATACTCGGACAAAGAGCGTATAAAACAAGTATTGACAAACCTTTTAGACAATGCGTTTAAATTCACAAAAACGGGTGAGATAAAGCTTAGCATTAAAGAGCACAATGAATCTGTATCTTTCATAATTTCCGATACCGGAATTGGTATATCTGACGACGATAAAGAAAAAATATTCGACCGTTTTTATAAAGCAGACCCATTTCCGAATGGCGCAGGACTCGGGCTAAGCATAAGTAAATCAATTGCTAAAATGTCTATCACTTCAATTGTAAAGTTTTCATAACAATAATACCTCGATTTTATTCCGAACCTTTTTATATTTGTCCATCATCTTAAACGACACCTGTATGCAAACAGAATTTTTAAAGCAAAAGCTTGATCAAACAAAAGACATGGCTCTCAACAGGGTGCTTATTGTCATTCTGGCCGTTATGCTTCTCGGAATAATAATTTCTCTTTTAAGAATACCTCAAACTGGCTTTACCGTAAACTATGTTGTTCAGCTGATATTAGCCGGCACACTGGTGTATCTTTATTTTTCAAGATATAAACTACAAACACAAACTAAAGGTATTATTTTTCTTTCGGTGTTGTATGTTATGGCTTTAAGTGGATTATTGTCATTCGGGCTTTATGGATTTGGTTATGCATATTTTATTCCTGCCTCTGCAATAGCTTTTCTATATTTTAATCGCAAAACAGGCTGGGCAATAACCCTTTCTAGCCTGGCCGTAATAATAATTGTTGGAACTTTGTTCAACACCGGGTTATTGCACTTTACTCCCGAAAAGGGATACATGCAAAACATCCCAATGTGGTTGAACATGGTGATTACTATTTCGCTTATTGCAATTGTAATGACCATGTTTTGGAGCAACATGTACAATATGCTTACCAATACCTTTACGCACATTAACAACCAGCAGGAAGATATGAAAAAGATGAATGCCGATTTAATTGAAGCGCGCGACAAGGCACAATTGTCCGACAGGCTTAAATCGTCGTTTTTACAGAATATTAGTCATGAAATACGTACTCCGTTGAATATTATCATCGGGTTTTCGGATATGGTTGCACAAACCAACGACCCCGAAGAGCAGCTCGAGTTTAACAAGGTTATACGCGAAAACAGCAACAGTATGCTGAAGATTGTAAACGATATTGTGGATTTCTCGAAAATTGAAACCAACACATTCACCCTGAACCAATCAAAATTTAAGCTGAAAGAAATTACCGACACAATTGAAAAGAAATCTAAAAAATGGATTGATGGCAAGCCTGTATCGGTAAAAATCGGCCAGATGGATTGTGAACTGGAAACCGATAAAGATCGCTTTGAGCAAATACTGGGTAATTTGATCGAAAATGCAGTGAAATTCACCCACGAGGGAGAAGTGATTCTCGAAATTGAGCAAAACCAATCCTTTTTACATTTTAGAATAAAAGACACCGGGATCGGCATTGCCCCCGAAGAGCAGGAGAAAATATTTGACCGTTTTTATAAAGTAGATGAATTCTCGTGCGGTGCCGGATTGGGCTTAAGCATCAGCAAATCGATTGCCCAAGACATGGGCGGCGACATTTCTGTGAAGTCGGAATTGGGAAAAGGTTCGGGGTTTGAGTTTAAACTGCCAAAAATAGACTGATATAAAACATTGAAATATGACAATTGATTAACAATGCCTGATAACTCCAAGACATTTGCAAAAAAGAGGCATGTTAGTACCTTCAGCCAATAAAACAGGAGCTGGCAGAGGAATAGCATCCGATGAAATAAAATTTTCAGAACTGATGTCAAATCCTACAAATTCATCAATTATAGTTCCCAGAGATCCTTCATTGTCGTTATAAAAACGCACTGTAACATTAATCATATCAGGCGGTAAGCTAAGATAGGATGTCCGAGTTGCAATTTCGTCAACAGCCCAGATCCTTCATTCAGGCACAATAAAATCAGCAGAGAAGTTTGAAACAAGAAAATTATTCTATTATTAACAGCTCATAAGATTTAATTATATTTGCAAAAACACTACTATGAAACGATTATTCAACCTACTGCTTATTAGTATCATTATCATATTTCTTGTATCGTGCAGCACTGGGCGTTCGGCCTACAACCGGGGCGACTACTACACTGCTACCATGCAGGCTGTTAAAAGGCTGCGCTCTTCTCCCGATAATGAAAAAGCCATCGATATGGTAAAGAAAAGCTATCCAATGGCAATTGCATATTACCGCCAGCAAATTGATGGCATAGCGGCATCAAACGCAGTGGATAAATTTCTAAGAATATCGAACCACTATAAAACGCTGAATACACTGGCCGATGAAATATCACGCAGCCCTGCTGCTCTTGAAGCGGTTAAGCCGGTTGTTTACTTTCACGACCAGTTGAAAAAAGCGGAGCAAATGGCTATTGATGAACAATTCAACAACGCCATAACACTTCTTGGTTCGCGCAATATTTACGATGCCCGTAAAGCTTACGAAAAACTGGTTTGGGTGAAGAAGACCCAGCCCAACCAAAGGGGAATCGACGAGCAATTAGCAATTGCAAAAGACCTTGCTACCTTAAAAGTTGTGGTAGAACAACTGCCCGACCAAAATGCCAATTATGAAGTCAATACCCGTGAGTTTTACATGCAGGTTTACAACTACCTGGTTAAAAACACCCCACACGATTTTATTCGTTTTTATCAGCCACAATTAGCCCAGGAACTGAATATTACCCCTCACCAGGTGGTTAGTGTTCAGGTTAAGCGTTTTAATATTGGTGCAATTATCGAGCGTGAACAAAACCGCACCTATATTTCCGACAGTTTAGTTGTGGGGTCGTACACCGCAAACGATGGAAATAACTATGATGTAAAAGGTATAGTAAAAGCCGACGTGGTAGCTTATTACCGCGAGCTAACTGCAAAAGGATCATTACAAGTGGTAATTGAAGAATTTCAGGGTGAGGTATTAAATACGCAGACTTTTGCCAACGATTTTATTTGGAAAAACAATTGGGCAACTTTTAACGGAGACGAACGGGCATTACCGGATGAAATAAATAATATGACCCGAAGTAAGCTTAAAAATCCGCCACAACCACAGGAAGTTTTTATACTTGTTACCGAACCTTTGGTAAATCCTGTTGCTTCATTTATCAGGACACAATACAAGAAGTATTAAAACTTAATGCAATAACCTACGCCAATTGTATGGTAAGTATATGGTAAATAGCTATTTAATTCACGGTCGTTGCGGTAATATAACTCAAGCTCGTTTTTGTTAAAAAAAGTATATTCAACCCCAATAATGTTTTTAATCTTATACGTTTTGTAACTAAATTCGTGAGTTGAAAAATAAAACTCTGACAACACATAAGGTGAAAAGCGTGTGCCCCAAATATCATATTTTGCCTTTAATCGTGGTTTTATAATATTCCTGAGTTTGTCAATTGATGAAGCTTGCAATGCTTCATCATCAATGTTTTTGAATTGTAATCTCAGATAGCATTTTAATAAATCGAAACGTTTGCTGTATTGCACAGAGAAAGCATAAGTGTGGGTTAACTTATAGTTTTCGCTATAATTCTTACGGTTTTTTGTGAAACGATATTTTGCTTCTAAATCGAGATACTTTGCTGGAGTGTACCCAACACCTGCCTCTCCATGTAGTTTCCCAATACGGGAAATGTCTTGTTCCAAACCGAGTTCAAATTCGGCAAACCCAGTAATATTTTTTAAAAGTTCTTTCTCTGCTTTAAATGTTGTGCGTGTTCGAAAGTCACTTACTACTTTCGAGCTTTGTGCCAGAAGATGAAATGGCAAGAAGAATAATGCCAATAGTAGAATAAACTGATATTGCTTCATTTTGGTGTTCGGAGTTTTACACAGAAAAACACATTCTGTTAACTGGGATCAAAAATAGGAATTGTTTTGTTATTTTAAAATTAAAGCATGCTTACAAAAAATTTTCAATCTCTACAGTTATGCGGTAATCTTCAAATTTCAGTTCATCGTTAGCAAATTTGTAAGGTAAAACATCGTTAATATAAACGACTATGGCTTCAATAGTGTCGCAGGAACTGGTTTCAAATGGACTATACGTAATTGATTTTTCAAACGATCGTTCAGTAAGATAAACCATAAAAGTAATGTCAACCTCACCTGCCGAAGAACATACAACCCCAACAGGACACCTGGAATCGTTTACTTCAATCAATTCAAGAATCATATTGCTGCTAACTCTTTGTGGTACGCCACTTCTAAGCTCGACTTCTCCAGCCTGAATACCGTCATTAGTTGAAGTATCATCAGAACAAGAAATAAGTAAAAGCATTAACCACACAAAAAACCCCATTCGTGTAAAGAAAACCATGTTTAATCAGTTTAAATAATCCCTTCGTCAAAAATATGAAAAATTATCCATATATGAGTCGGTATTAAAAATCAGGCTGAAATATTCAATCTAATCAATTTTTAGAAAATAGTTTTCGAGGTAGTTGGCTCGCTTTTCAATCCATTCTGAAAGGTAATTCATCTCTTTAGTAAGATCAACCTTTGAGTCTGGCCATCGTTCATTCTCCCTTGTTATGGCACCCGATTCGTCAAGAATATTGAAATAATATCTAAATTGGTTATTCAAAGAAACAGTTGCCAGTTTTTGTTCCCTTAATTCAAAATAGCGATCCTGTAGTCGCTGACAAAAATCATCTGGATTTTGATCCATTATCCTTTTAAATAAATTAAATGAAACAATGCCTCCAGGGCCGGACTCGAAGCCTAACCAGTCGCGTCCCCAGGTTGCATCCAAATCCCAGGGTATAAAATAAAAAGGCCCATCACTGCTTTTCGATGATAAAATTATATTTTTACCTGCATTGTCTGCTCCTAACAAAATATTAACAAGAATGTAGTAATCCATTGCTTGTTCTAATACCAGTTTTTCAGAAATTTGCTCATAAAATACATCGTCAGAGCTATTCGCTACAAAGTCGATGAAATTATAAAGTGGCTGCCAATCATAGCCATTTTCAGGCTTAGGATATCTCTGTTCCCACCCGCTCCAGTGTCCTTGTTTATCAACAACTAATTCAGGAACAGACTCAAACTTTGTAGCGTCAGTCCAATTTTCCGATTTATATAGGTATCCTTGTTTCCCACTTTGTTCAGTTTTTATATCCAGCATTTTCGCCTCTATTCTTTCAGAAAAACAGTAAAGTCCATAATAATTATTGTTCAAAAAAAGTTCTACATATCTCCCTTTAGTACCTGAATACATGGTTTCATATCCTCTTCGCATAGCATCCGCCTGCATTTCCGACCAGATATCAAAAGAAACCCTGTTTCGCACCCTGCTCGAATCTCTATACACGGCATCTAGTATCCAATCGTCGTCGTTATACATATTAAAAATCGAAATATTTTTATTATTTCTTGAATTCATATCTTCCCATATTTCAATTCCATATGATTTTTTTAGCCTTGAAAGTGAACTACCACCACGCATCTCAATGCCTATGCATTCGAACCACACATCATTACCAGTAGATACAATAGTAATTTTTGCCGGATATTTAGGCTCATCGGGAATAGCTTCGTAATTATATTCAACTTTAATAAGTGGCAGAAGGGTAAAAAATAAATTATATATCGTTTGTTCTCCATTGTTAGCTTCAAACCTGATTTCAACTGAAGTATTTTTATTAATCTTTCCAAAATCAAATTCAAAATCACTTCTAACAATCTCACCATCAACATATAGTTTACGCTCATCGTTGTTTGTAACCAATCCCTTAAAAGAGCCATACTCGTCAACTGGAAATAGCATAATCTCCCTGTTTGGATCGTCGAAAACCGGCTTATGATTAATAAACAAAAGAGAAGATGAATCTTTGAGATTAGGAGCATAAGGTATTTCCTCAAAGCATGAATGCATCAACATTGCTGCAACAATAAAAACTAAAAACTTTACATAACGTGGTGTGTTCATATCTTTTTAGTGAATTAAAAAGTTCTGAGGTTTGGAACTCCAGGTTTGTCGTACCATGTTCCAGTAATTCTTATCATTATTTGAAAATTTTGCGCCTGTCACAGTCATTAGGCCATTTACATCATTTTTGTAGTTATCACCGTATCTTATACCAATATGGTTTCGTTCAAAATTACAAGTTCTTATCTCAACGCTATGATTCGCAGAGCTGTACCCCAGTTCCACGCCTTGCTGACAGCCAATAAACAAGGAATTGGTTATTGTATGCTTTTTTACTGACGGTTCAATGCTTGACAGTGCTAAGCCTTCGTGAAAACAGGCTTCAAAGCGGCAAGCATCGACATTTATAATACCTCCACCCCCGGCACCTGAATCTATACCGTCGTCTTTTGCGAACATAAACATAGAGTTAGATATCTGTGCATCGGCTCCGTTAATATATAAAGCATCGTTATCTTCATTTTGATAAGTAAAGGAATCGTCAGGGAAATCGGAAAGATAGCTGTTGCTGATTTCAATTCTTCCGCCGACAACTTCGCCGGTTGTTTTAATTTTTGAAACTACACAACTATCGAGTTTTAATTGCGAGTATGCAGGATAAAAAGCCTGCCCGGGTGAGTCATAAAAGTAACACTTCGAGAATGATCCTACTGCATCTTTCAACTTAAACAAGGCCTGATGTTTAGCGTGCCCATATTGATAGCTTTCACTCGAGTGATAACCGAACCGTGTAAAAAAAGAGTTTTCAGCACTTATTGTTGATTGAACTCCATCAACAATGAATCCTCCAAAATATTCGTCAGAATTATTACAGGTAATGAGTACAGGAGCTTCGTCAGTTCCTTTGATGTCGATATTTCCTTTTACAAAAATATTAATTGCAGGATGAATAAGCATAGTACAGCCACTATTGATAACAAGTGTTACATTGGCCGCTATTTCAGTGTTTTGCTTTATTTCAATCAGCGAGTTTGAAGGTATCTCATAATCACTTTTAATAATTGTGGGCAAGGTTATCTTTTCATTTTCATATCGCCGTAGTTCACGTATGTTTTTACTGCCTGCAATATTTGTCACCAATTGGTTATTCTCATTAACTATCTGAGAGGTAATGCCAACACCATACTTCACAAGAAATTCAGCACCATTTTCTTTATTGCATTTCAAACAAACTGATGAAGAAATATCCCAACTTCCGGCTTTTATTACATATGGAATGTTTACTCCTTCTATACTAAATAAAGGATGGATAATCTCAATTTTACCATCAAAATGAGTATCAAAATCCGACAATAAAGGTGTCCATTTTTTTAAGCCCCATTCAGTTTCACCCCTTTCATTGTCAAGCAATACAAATACTGTTGTATCAGTTTTGTTAATTATCATTTCATAAAACCCGGCCTCTTCAAGTCTAAAGACACCCTGAGAAAATTGTATGGACGAATCGTTTAGCACAACCTCATAGCCATCAACCTCTTCAAGGGTAAACGGGATCATATAATTTGTACGGTTTTCAACCTCTAGAATTGAAAAGTCACCTTTTAGATAAACCTCGTCTGGTCCACAGGAGTACATTAACATAATAAAACAGGATGCAATAAGTAGTACTATATTTCGAATCATTGGTTCCTTATTTTTGACATTATAAATTGGATTCTGCCGGATAAATACTGATGCTTTTCAGCTATGTTTTTACTGTAAATGTCTGCTGAAGTCTCATTTGCATCGTATTTTGATTGTTCGATTATTTTCGGAAATTCATAATAAGGGTCAAGTTCCTTTTTCAAATCAAGAAATGCCTGATCAATAATAACATCTAATTTATTCAGCACAAATCCCAGTTGCGTTAAATACACATTATATAAGTAATCATCAGTGGCAATGGCATAGTCTATATCGTCTTCAATAGAGAAAATTAATTTTCCGTTGAGTTCTTTAAGCACATCGGCATGAGTTTCATAAATACGCTCGCCAAATACTGTTCCAACAGCCCATGCTCTACCAACCTCATGGGGTTGTATCGTAAATAAATCATCGTAATCCCATGGTAAAATATCAAAATAAGAATTTCCGTTTTGCTTTTTTGCCCAAAAAAATACTTCATCTGTAGTGTCGCCGTTTTTTACGACAAAATCGAAAGCCATTTTTTTCATGTAATTATTGATATTCATACGACGATTAAGTTCGTCATAGAGTTGCTTCCCCTTGAATTTTAAAAGCGTTGAATAGATATCATTAAAATCAGCACTATATTTTTCCGATTCAGATGTAGTAATACCATCTGCCAGTTCAGTTTTTGAAATTTCTCCACGGTAATATCTTCTGATAACAATATCTGCGTCCTTGTTCTGTATTAAATAATCTTCGGGATCTTCAACAAAAAGGTATAACCCCTGGTGTTTGTCGTCGTTAAATACAACTTGTGTATAAAATGAACGCAAATCCCAAAGACCTATCTGGCTTAAGAGAATATGGGAAAGCCTATTTTCGATATATGTGTAGTCATATACCATCGATAATAGCTTAAACTTCTCAATATAAATAAAATCATTGGTGTCATTTTTAAAAACCAAAAAGTCATCGAGATTAACAGAGTAACTTTTTCTCTGAAAGTTGAGAGCGCTTTGCCCCCTGATTTTCATATGGTCGAGTTGCAAAGGTACACTACCATATGATAACTTTGGTAGCGGGCTGATATAGAATTGTTCTCCTCTTGCTTCGAGAATTCTATCAATTGCACTTTCACTTAGGGTTACGTTGAACACATTATCGTTATAATCGGGAATTATAAGTATTTCATTGTAGCATGAATTTACAATTGCTAAAAGTGCAACGAATATTATATAGTTTAATTTCTTAATAATAGAATTCATTTCAATTTTCATCCTCTAGTTTTTCTATTTTCAGATGTTTTTGATTGCAACAAAGCAATTGACTGCATTATCTTCTTCCTTGTTCGGCAGCTGCCTGTTTTTCTTCTTTTTCGGCTTCTGCGTCATAAATGTCTTTAGGCAGCACATTGTCGCGATCTATTTCCCAGTTTTCCTTAATTTCCCAGTTCGATTTTATGTCTAACACTTTTGGAAAGTAATAAACCATCTCGGGCTGAATTGCTTCGTCATAGTTGCCAGTATCCCATTTGCCATTATTATTTCTATCGTCGATTAACTTAAACCTATATCGTCCGGGTGGTAAATAAGCTAAAGTTATCTCTTTATCCCCTAACGTTTCACGAATTTCTTTTACTATTTTCTCATTTTTATCGTTAGACAAAACCTGTATAATAGCAGAGCCACTAAAACTTTCGATTTTAAAAATAGCTGTTCCATAATAATCGAGTGCACGTGTTTTAAAACTCACCGAAAACTTCAAATTATGTAGCCCGCTAAGCGTCTCTATACTAGCTGAATCAATAGTTAAACGATAGGTTGTTTGTTCCTCAAAATTGAAATCAATTCCATACTTTCTTTTTGAAGCTCCATTGCGAACAACTGTAAATGGGATATTATTATACGTCGAATCGTTAATTGCCTCTTCAAGCCTTACATTTTCACTTGAGAAAGAGCGTAACGGATCGGGCGATTGAACGTAAACTTTTGAATTCAATTCAACATTATTTGGCTTTAAGTTAGTTGAAAATGAAAACGTAAGTTGTTTTTCAGGTTCAGCTAACTCTTCATCTGCTTTTCTGCTCTTTTTTGTTTTCTGTCTCTCACTAAAAAACATGTTTACTGTATCTATGCGGCTTACAAATCTGTTTATCGTATCGGTTACCGTATAATTTAGAGCCAGGTACAACGAGTCGGTTTTAGCAGCAATAGTATCGGTAAGCCAAAATAAAACACTATCGCGGTTTAATCCAAACTCAACATACAAATGCTCGTCTTCAACACCAATTACCTCGTATGCAAACGAATCGGTGAGCGATTCGTTAAAAACCAACAACATTGTATTGCGCCGTTCACGTTTACTTTCATCAATAAATTGTTCAAAATAATCTTCAGTAAAAAGATATGTACTTATTTGTCCCGGACTATATTCAGTATAGCCTTTTGATATCAGCGTATCATTTTCTTCAAAAATTGTATCAATTTGCTGAACATATTTTGCTGAAGGAAAAATCAGAGAGTCAATAAAGGCAATCTGTTCAGTTTCTTTTGAGTACATCAAATCCCTGTCGTCGTCAACAAGTCCGAATAAACGGTATGCGTCTTCGGGTAAATTATCGAAAAGAAAGAAACCATCCTCATCGGGTTTTGCAATAAAATCGGGGCGCAAGGTTGAAAACACCGAATCGTGATCAATACTGTAAAGTGTTACTGTAGCTTTTTCTACTGGCTCGTGTTTGAATGCATCAACAAGATAGCCACTAATTCGAAGCGTATCAATCTGGTCGTAAGTAGAAAAAAGCATACGAAAGCCTTCCAGCACATTTCCTTCGTTATAATCTTTTATTCCATCTTTAAAATCAATTGAATAGGTACGTCCCGGCACAAGATCTTCGTCAAGTTTAATAATAACACTACGCCCCTTGGTTCGCACATTCGTACGCTTTGCCAATGGCGGTGATATTACGATACTGTTTGAAAGCGTATTGGCAACTACGTATTCATTGAAGTCAACCTGAATCTGACTTCCATTGAAGTTTGTCACAAGCGGTTTGGGAAATGTATTTAGCACTACTGGAGCAATACTGTCTCGAGGTCCTCCTGTCGGGCCTGCACCCGGATTGGCACACGAACCAATAAAAAAGATGCTTCCTGCTACTATTCCGAAGAAAATGCACCCATTTATGATATTTCTCACTATTTCTCGGATATTTCTCCCCGACACATTCGAATTTTTCACTTTCTTATTGTATAGCATAATATATAATCAACATCAATTAGAAATTCTTAAAACTATCGGGTTTGCTTATCGTGCTTAAAATCATTAAACATGAAATTCTACCAAAATCCATCAAACGATGGCATATCATTTTTTTCGCTAACATTGTCATCACAGTCAATGTCAATATTAAATCCTTCGGGTTCTTTATATTCGAAATACTCGCTGTAATCAAGCGTTGAGTCGGCGAAAACTTTTTTAAAGAATCGTCCAAAAACAGGAAGCGCTGTATTTGTCCCCTGCCCACGAGTAATGTCCTCAAAATGAATACTTCGATAGTTAGCACCAGTCCAAACACCTGCTACCAATTCAGGGGTAAATCCAACAAACCAACCGTCACTTTGATTCTGAGTAGTTCCCGTTTTTCCGGCAAAAGGAGTATCAAAGCCACCATATTCTTCATAAACTTGATATTTTGATCTCAGCCTCAATCCTGTTCCCTCACTCACCACATTCTGCAATAGATTTGTCATAAGGTAAGCTGTTTGCTCATCAATAGCTTCGTGCCTTCGCGGTGTAAAATGTGCCAGTACATTACCATTTCGGTCTTCGATACGTGACACAATAAGCGGAGTCGTATAGACACCTTTATTTGGATATACGGCATAAGCTGCAACCATCTCATATAAAGTTATCTCGGCAGTACCCAAAAACATTGAAGGCACAGTAGGCACCTCGCTGTAAATTCCCATATTACGCATAACACCAAGCATCGATTCAGGGTTATATCTTTTCATAACCCAAGCAGATACCTGGTTTACCGAATTAGCCAGTCCCCACCGCAAAGTCACCATCTTTCCGTCGTAATCTGTACTGCCCGAATTTTTGGCTGTCCAGTTCGTACCGTCGGGCAAAATAAAAGTCTGTTCAACATTGGGCAACAGCTTACAGGGCGATAGGCCGTTTTGCATGGGTAGTGTATATAAGAAAGGCTTACAGGTTGAGCCAACCTGACGTTTATAGGTAGATGAACGCACCATATCTATCTCGGTAAAACCGTATGCCGAACCTCCAACCCAGGCTTTTACTTCGCCGGTATTGGGATCCAGTGCCATAAACGATGAACTTAAACGACGAAGATAGTATTTAATAGAATCTAGCGGGGTTACTATTGTATCCTTATAGCCCTCCCATGTATAAAGAAGAGTAGTGTCGGGGGTATTAAAATTTTTCATTATTCGCTCATCGCTATAACCCTTCGTTTTCAGGCTCTTGTATCGGTGACTCCGGTAAATCTCATTCATTAGATTCCGCTGAACCTGCTCTGTTGTTAAATCATCTGAAAATGGAGGATTGCTGAAGTTTTTAACATGGGCATCAAGTTGCGGCTGTAACCATTGCAAATGCTCTTTTACCGATTCTTCAGCATATTGCTGCATACGATAATCGATGGTTGTGTAAATTTTTAGTCCGTCTGAATACAAATCATAATTCGATCCACCGGGTTTTTTATTCTTGTTGCACCATCCGAACAGTGGATCTGTGTACCATGCAATTGAATCTTCGAAAAATCGTTGTTGTGCACGGCTACTACTTCCGTACGATGACCTCTCGGGTTTTTGAGCAATAATAGTACGTTCAAGATATTTCCGGAAATAAGGAGCTATACCTTTTTTTAATCCGTCACGGTTGAAGTCCAAATCCAATGGCATATTTTTAGCCTCATCAAACTGTTCACGATTTATATATCGATTTTTCAACATTTGACCCAATACCACATTCCTGCGTTCAATTGCCCGTTTCTCAAAACGTACCGGATTATATAAATACGGGCCCTTAAGCATTCCAATTAATATGGCTGCCTGATGCATCTCAAGCGAATCGGCCGTAGTGTTAAAATACGTCTGAGCAGCAACTTGTACTCCAAAAGCTCCGTTAATAAACTCAAATTTATTAAGATACATTGTAATGATTTCTTCTTTGGTATAGCTACGCTCTAGTTTAACTGCAATTACCCATTCGCGAAACTTACGAATTACAAGTTTTAACCCGGTATTGCTCTCGCGCGGAAATAATAATTTAGCCAACTGCTGCGTAATAGTACTTCCACCTCCTGAACCTGCATCATTAACAATCAGGCCTTTAACTGCTCTAAACAAGCCTTTTAAATCGATGCCCGCATGTTTATAAAACCGTTCATCCTCCGTTGCTACTAAAGCATTTATTAAATGAGGACTCAATTCTTCATAGCCGACAAGCTTACGATTTTCCTCCTTGTAGTAATTCCCAAGAATCTTCCCGTCTGATGTGATAATCTCGGTTGCAACCAAATGTCTGGGATTCTCCAGTTCTTCAAAAGTTGGCATGAATCCAAATTTGCCTGCCGAAACAGCCCAGAAAAAGAGAACCGCCATTACAACAAGTAACAGAGCTGTTCCCCATATCACTTTTATATATTTCTTAAAAGAATGCTTTTGTTCTTCCATCATAAAAAAAAATTTTTACAAATATAATATTTTTATATGCTATGGGTTTTAAATAAAATATGTTTATTCAACACCAATGAAAACAGTCATTTGAGAAACCTAAAACGAATCTATATTATTGCCCTTTTTTTTATCTTTTCATCAAATAAATAGACCTCAAATAAATAAAAATTTTGAACTTACATTTTGAAATGCTTTAATTTGCAGTTTATTTTTTAATGATACAAAACGGGAATTATTGTCAAAACATCAGCATAAACAGCTGATTGCGACAAGTAAACACACCCAAAACAAACAAACATAGAATAAAAATATATGGTTGATAACTTAGTAATCGTTGAGTCACCTGCAAAAGCAAAAACAATAGAAAAGTTTTTGGGGAAAGATTTCCTTGTGAAATCAAGTTTTGGACACATACGCGACCTCGAAAAAAAGGACTTTGGTGTTGATATTGAAAACGATTTTAAACCCCGCTACACAATTTCATCCGATAAAAAAGCAGTTGTAAGCGAATTGAAAAAACTTGCAAAGGAAGCTAAAATAGTATGGCTCGCGTCTGATGAGGACCGCGAAGGAGAAGCCATTGCATGGCATTTACTCGAGGCCTTAAATCTCGACGAGAAAAAGACACGCCGCATTGTTTTTCATGAAATTACAAAACCGGCCATACAAGAAGCGATAAAAAACCCACGCACAATTGATAAAAATCTTGTAAATGCACAACAGGCACGTCGTGTACTCGATCGCCTTGTAGGGTTTGAAGTATCGCCGGTTTTATGGAAAAAAGTAAAACCACAATTATCAGCCGGAAGGGTTCAATCGGTGGCTGTGAGGCTTATTGTTGAACGCGAACGCGAAATATTGGATTTTAAAACTACATCAAGCTACAGAGTGAATGCCCTGTTCTTGGCTGATGATGAAAATGGACAGAAAGTTCAGCTTAAAGCTGAATTAAACAAACGATTCAATAGTCGAGACGAAGCATACAGCTTTTTAGAAAAATGCAAAGGAGCTACGTTTAACGTGGACGACGTTGTTAAAAAACCTGCTAAAAGAAGTCCTGCACCGCCGTTTACTACATCAACATTACAACAGGAAGCCAGTCGCAAACTGGGTTTCTCGGTAGCACAGACTATGAGTGTAGCTCAACGTTTATACGAAGCCGGTAAAATAACCTACATGCGTACCGACTCGGTTAACCTGTCGAGCTTAGCAATTAATACTGCAAAAGCTAAAATTAACAATCTATACGGAGAAAAATACTCAAAAACAAGGCAATTTAAAACCAACTCGAAAGGCGCACAGGAAGCACACGAAGCCATCCGCCCAACATACATGGAAAACGACTCTGTGTCGGGAACCAAACAGGAACAACGACTTTACGAGCTAATATGGAAGCGGTCGATTGCGTCACAAATGAGTGATGCTCAACTGGAGAAAACAAATGTTAACATTGGCATCTCAAGCACAAATGAAAAATTTGTAGCAAGTGGCGAAGTAGTTAAATTCGATGGTTTTCTGAAAGTTTACTTCGAATCGACTGACGATGAAGAAGAAAAAAACAATGGAGACACTTTGCTTCCGCCCATCAAAAAAGATGACGTGATTTCTTTCAACTCTATTTCTGCTGCCCAACGATTCTCGCAACGTCCGCCGAGATACACTGAAGCCAGTCTGGTTAAAAAGCTGGAAGAACAAGGCATTGGTCGCCCTTCTACATACGCACCTATTATTACAACCATTCAAAATAGAGGCTACGTTGTTAAAGAAGATCGACCGGGTTCAGAAAGAGAGTTTATTTCGTTAACTCTGGAAAAAGAAAAAATTAACGAACAAATCCTAAAAGAAAACTATGGTTACGAACGGTCAAAATTATTCCCGACTGATATTGGGATGGTCGTAAATGACTTTCTGGTTAAAAACTTCGACATGATTATGGATTATAACTTCACTGCTAAAGTTGAAGAACAGTTCGACATAATTGCCGAAGGAAAAGAAGAATGGGAGAAAATGCTAAAGACCTTCTACAAACCATTCCACAAACAAGTTGAAGAAACGCTCGAAATATCGGAAAAAGCCAATGGAGAAAGAATACTAGGAGACGACCCACAAACAGGCAAGCCGATTTCAGTCAAAATCGGCCGATACGGACCATTGGCTCAATTGGGAGAAACAGGTGATGCCGAAAGCGATGAAAAACCAAAATTTGCTAGCCTGCAACCGGGTATGAGTATTGGAACCATTACACTGGAAGAGGCGTTGGATTTATTTAAATTACCTCGCGAATTGGGCGAATATGAAGGGAAAAAAGTAACTGCCGCCATTGGTCGTTTTGGCCCTTATATCAGGCACGACAATAAATTTGTATCTATTGGGAAAGACGACAGCCCACTTACAATTGCACTTGAAAATGCTATTGAACTTATTGAAGCCAAAAGAGAAAAAGACCGGAAAGCTGTTATAAAAACCTTTGACGAAGAACCAGAACTTAAAGTATTAAACGGACGATGGGGTCCATACATCTCATTTAATAAGAAAAATTATAAAATACCAAAAGGAACCGAAGCGGAGAATTTAACACTTGACGAATGTAAAAAAATTATCGAAAAAGGTCCTGCACCAAAAAAACCAAAAAGAAAAAAGAAATAAGCTAAAAAAACACAGAAACTGTTTAAATTTTGTTTTTGGAAGCATTTTACAAAACAGCTTATAGCATAACATTTATATTCAAGCCTCGAAAAGACATACCTAAACAATTTGTCTTTTTGAGGAAAAGTGTTACTTTCAAACTCAAAAATGTTTAGTGATAAAATAAAGGAATTATTAAATTATTTCAGCCCCGTTGAATTAAACGATTTTTCAGACACGTCCTACATTACTGATTCTTATTCAATAGGAAACGGTATAGCCGTTAACAGCCTGACAAATCCACTTTTACCTTCCGATCGTTTTGAAGTTGCAATTTTTACTGCCGGCAAAACAGAACCCATCAACACAAGAAAAAATTCAACACCTCAGCAAATCAGAGAGCAATTTTACCACTTAAAGAAAAATCATGCTCAATTGAAAATTGCCGATTTAGGAAATCTAAAAACAGGCACAAGCTTATCAGATATGCTTTTTGCCATACACGAAGTATGCTCCATACTATTCAATTTAAATATCAATATTGTTGTTTTAAGCGATAATATGCATTTAATACAAGGAATAACCAAGTCGTTAAAACAATTTGAAACAAATATTAACCTTACAGATATTTGTTCTCAGGTAAATTTAGATACACCGGGCAGCGAACCGGATGAGAAACTTTATCTGAACAATATTTTAACAAGCTATGGATCACACATATACAACATTACAAGCCTCGCCTACCAATCGTACTTTACAACCCCAAAACAAATAAACTATCTTAACAATCAATATTTTGAACATTATCGCCTAGGTGTTATCAGAAAAGACATCAAATGCATTGAACCTGTTTTTCGCGATAGCGATATCGTAAACTTCAACATATCTTCCATAAGAATACAGGATGCTCCTATGCAAAAGAACGGTTCACCTAATGGCCTCCATGCCGACGAAGCCTGCCAGCTTTCAAGATATGCCGGTATTAGCGATAAAACTCTGATTTTTCATTTCTTTGGAAATTACCCGTCCGATATTATTGATCAAAATAAAATAACCAGTAAATTAGTTGCCCAAATGATATGGTACTATATTGACGGATATCAGAACAGAAAACATGAATATCCCAAAAACTCATTAGATAATTGCAAAAAATATGAAGTACAGATAGACGAAATTGATTTTCCAATCGTTTTTTATAAAAGTTACAAAACGGAACGATGGTGGATTGAAATAAAACCAGGTAATAATAACACAGAAACAAATGAACCAATAGTTGCTTCGTGCACTGAAAAGGACTATAAAAATGCATGCACCAACGAAATACCCGAACGTTGGTGGATGAATTTCAAAAAGACATTGCCAGGTTTAAATAAATAAATTACAAGAATAATACGATTTATTTTGAATAATACGATATTAAAAAATTAATTGTTTTATTTTTGTTCGCATCGTATCCTTTATTTAAAAGGCGAAGAAGGTTTTATGAAATACTATTTTTCTTTTTTTATTTTATTAATAATAATTAATTTAGCAGCAAAAGCACAACAAGAACCGATATATAGTACATATATGCTTACAAGGCATGTTGCTAACCCCGGTTTTGTTGGTTCCGAAAGCACGGTGAATGCCATGTTTTTAAATCGGACAATGTTTGCAGGTATCGGCGATGGCAAGCCGGTAACATCCGTTTTTGGGGTTGAAGCCCCTATTGACATACTGGGAGCGAAAAATGGTTTAGGCTTGATAATAGTAAGCGACAGACTTGGATTTTACGACAATGTTGAGATTGATGCTAAATATGCATATCATCATCAGTTGACCAATGGGATGTTCGGAGGAGGAATTTCTTTCCGCATTTCTAATTTTACCTTAAATCCAACCTGGAACTCTCCAAGCGAAGGGGATTATTGGATTGAAGCAACTTCTGATCCAACTGTACCTATAGGTTCCGATTTATCGACCATCACATTTGGAGTAGGATTAGGATTTTATTACGAAACAACCGACTACTACCTGGGGCTTGCAGCCACAAACCTAAACCGCTCGGAACATTTATTCCGAAGTAATAGTAATGAAGAATGGAATTCATCATATAATGTTCCTCATTACTATTTAAACGGTGCATACAATATCGAGCTTCCAGATCCGTTATTTGATCTGCAACCATCGTTTATTTTAAGAAGCGATCTTGCCTCTTACACGCTTGATGTAAATGGCACAACATATTTTAAAGATAAGTACTGGGCTGGTTTTGGCTTGCGCGTTTCGCCCCGTAATTTTCAAGCATTTAACTTTTTGGGCGGCGTAGAGTTGTTCAATGGTTTAAAAATTAGTTATATGCTGGATATTAACACAAGTATCATAACTTTAGCACCAACATCACACGAGATTATGGTATCATACTCTTTTAATATTGAAACAAAAAGAGACCAGCGATATAAAAGCATAAGATATTTATAAGATCTAAAAAAAACAATATGGATCAATCGCGCTTGAACACAACGAAAAAAAATAATATAGAAAGGTTACAAAACACCAGCGATTTTAACCGAACCAATGAAGTTATCTGCTTTAAGCGCAGACAGCTTTTATATTCTGAAAAAAAATCTTTACCAATGAAAAACTATACATTAATCTTTGCATTGGCTGCCATCGTATTCTTCGCCAGTTGTTCGCAATCGGGAGAAAGCGGCGAGCTTACAGGAGCAACACAATCACGTGGTTCTTGGTTTGAACCGGTTCCATATGGCATGGCATTTGTAAAAAGAGGTGCCATCCGAATTGGCCCCAGTGATGAAGACCCAACCAGCAATATCACTCCCACACGAAGTATCAATGTTGATGCCTTCTGGATGGATGACACCGAAATTACAAATAACGAGTACAGGCAATTTACCAGTTGGGTTCGCGATTCAATTGCTCGTAAACTACTGTACAACAGCTCAAATCCAAATGCTCAATATTATGCCAATCTCGATATTGACGGTAATTATATCGGTTTAAACTGGGAAGAGCCAATCGAATGGGGCGACACACTGGCTCTCGAAGATATTTATATTCCGGCTAATGAACGATTTTATGGCAACCGGGAATTAGATACTCGAAAGCTATTTTATGACTACTCATGGATTGATTTACAAAAAGCCGCACGTAGGGCTAATATGTACAATTACGAAGAGCAAAGTTACGGTGGTGGTATCACCGACCGTTCTGACTTTATAGTTCGCGAAAGAACGCACGTATATCCCGACACCCTGGTTTGGATACGCGATTTTACATACTCATACAACGAACCGCGTACAAGTAAATATTATTGGCATCCTGGTTTCGATAACTATCCTGTTGTAGGTGTTACATGGAAACAAGCCAAAGCATTTTGCCAATGGCGCACACAAAGACAAAATGAATATTTTGCCAGAGTTGGAAATGCAACTGTAATGGATTATCGTTTGCCAACTGAATATGAATGGGAATACGCTGCACGCGGTGGCTTACAAAATGCCATGTACCCATGGGGTGGTTATTATTCGCGAAATCAAATGGGTGAATTTATGGCAAACTATAAACCTATGAGGGGAAATTATAGCGAAGATGGTGGATTGGCAACAATGAAAGTAGCGGAATACCCACCAAACGATTTTGGTTTATACGACATGGCCGGAAACGTTGCAGAATGGACAAGCACAGCTTACGACGATTTAGCCCCGGGCATGGTAAACGAACTTAATCCTGATTTTAAATACAATGCAAAAGACGATGACCCGCCTGCGATGAAACGCAAAGTAATCAGAGGTGGATCGTGGAAAGACGTAGGTTTTTACATTCAAGTATCAACACGTACTTACGAGTATCAGGATACTGCAACATCTTTTATCGGTTTCAGATGTGTAAGACCTTCTTTTGGTAATGAGTTTTAGGAATTAGTAATAAACATAAAGAGTTGAAAAAGACTTTGTAAAATTATAAAAAGATGAACATTGGAGATTTTTTGCATTCGAAACGTTGGAAGCTCATGCAAAACTATATCTATAGTTGGGGAGCGTCGGTGGTGCTAATTGGAGCTTTATTTAAACTTGAACACCTTCCGTATGCAAGTGTTTTTTTAGGAGTGGGATTATCAATTGAAGCAATCATATTTTTTGTCTCAGCTTTTGAACCTCTACAAGAATTACCCGATTGGAAAGTAATATATCCACAACTTAGGACAGGTGAAGAAGGTGAGCGTGACAAACAACGATACGAAAAACAAGATCAGCTGCACTCTAACTTTTTCAGCAATGGAATAGCGAATGGAGATGCACAAAATATCGGCAATTCTTCGGTTCCTAATATTTCATCAAACGAATTAGAAAGCCTTAACGAAAGCTTCCGAAGTCTGTCAGAAACCGCAAAAGGCTTGAAGAATCTCTCTGACTCAACAGTTGCCACCGAACAATTTGTAAGAAATCTCAGCGAAGCATCTGCGTCAATAGGTGCTGTTGTTGATGCAAATAAAGAAGTGTCTTCATCAATGAAGAAAAGTGCAGAAGGCATTTCAAGCTCATACCAAAAGGCCGCCGAAACAGTTAGCGATTTTTCCACAACGCTTGGAAACACTTCTAATATGTTTACCGAAAAATCAGAAAACTCTGCAAAAACAATGGAACAAGCAAGCAGAGAATTTTCCGAAAGCATCAAAAAATCATCAGGTGAATTGGATACTTCTTATAAATCGGTTACCAAATCGTTAACACATGGCTTTAAAGGCCTTGAAAAAGAAACCGGAAATTATACTACAAATCTCGACAAACTCAACAAAAACATGGCTGCAATAAATACAGCTTATGAGTTGCACCTTAAAGGTGCTGGAAAGGTTGACGAAATGGTAAACAACTATTCTAAAGGTGTCGAAAAAATTGGAAAATTAATTGGAGAATCAATAGAGGAAACCAATAAATTTACTGAAAACACTAAAGAAATAAATAAAAACATTCAGGAGTTGAATTCTATCTATGGTAGAATGCTGGGTGCATTAAACAGCAAAAGCTAAAGCAGGAACGTAGCATATGGGAACGAAAAATTGTCCGGAAACTCCCCGGCAGAAAATGATTAATATGATGTACTTGGTGCTGACAGCTATGTTAGCGCTAAATGTTGCAGCAGAAACCCTGTATGCCTTCAAGATTGTTGACTCAAGCTTGATGAAAACATATATGAGTTTTTCAGACAAAAACAAAACTCTCATTGGTGATTTCAACAGAGATTACGAACTTAACCAGGGAAAAGTTGAAAAATGGCGGGATATGGCTCATGAGGCTCACTTAAAAAGTGACTCACTGATCAGATACATCATTTTTACTAAAGAAATGCTGGCCGATGCTTCAGGAGCTGAGCATAAAGAGATTGACGAAAAAATAAATCCTTTATTTTCTTTTATAGCTACAAATAGCAACGACACATTAATAATTGAACGTCAGGATGATCTTAACGCCAGCCCTGAAGTGATGCTAACCAGGGGGCAAGGTCAAAGATTACAAGAAGAAATTAACCAATATAAAGAAGAAATGGCATTGCTGGTTGACCATCATCCGCAACTGCTTGAAACTTTAAATTCATCTTTGGATGTAGATGATCCCGAGAAAGACGAAACAGAAAAAGGATCATCATATCGTACATGGGTACAACAAAATTTTGAATCAACACCGGTTGTTGCGGCCATTACACTGTTATCTAAACTTCAAATTGATGTGCGCAATGCAGAATCGGCCATATTGCGTCACTTATATAATCAAATAGATGCTTCTTCTTTTAAATTTACAGGATTAAAAGCTACGGTTATACCCGAAGCAACTTATATTTTTCAGGGACAGGAATATAAAGCACGCATATTTTTGTCGGCCGAAGATAGTACCCAGCAGCTTGAAGTTTTCATGGACGGACAAAACAAACCTCTCCCCGTTGAAGATGGTGATGCTATTTTTAGCATTAAACCTAATGAAACTGGTGAATATTCATATAAAGGAGTTATCCGTTATCAAAATCCTGATGGTGAAGGTTACGGAACCAAACCCTTTTCATTGGACTTCCAGGTAGCCAGACCTGCTGTTACAGTGTCGCCTACAAAAATGAATGTATTATACAAAGACCTTCAAAACCCTGTGAGCATCTCGGTCCCTGGTGTGCCTCTTAATAATATCACTCCAATCTGTACAAATGGTACTATTTATAAAGATGAATCTTTATCAGAAGGAAACTGGATTGTGCAACCCGAAGAGTTGGATTACGAAGGTACAAATACCAGAATAATTGTGAATGCTGAATTAAACGGCGAGTTGAAAGAAATGGGGGAAATGATATTCAGGGTTAAGCGTGTACCTGCACCGATTGCAAAACTTGCCGGGATGACCTCAGGAAACATTAGCCGCGAAAGGCTTGTATTGCAAAATGGTGTTTTTGCAGAACTTGAAGATTTCGATTTCGATCTCGATTATGAAATTACAGGATTTGACCTTACAGTTCCTTCGTCGGGCGGTTTAACCACAACCCTGCATTCCAATTCTGAATATTTTTCTGCAGAGCAACGCAGACTACTCAATAGTTTAGGGGCTGGAGATAGGGTGTCAATCGAGAATATTAGAGCCAAAATAAGAAATGCTGAAGATGATCAGGAACGTCAGCTATCACCTATAGTATTAAGAGTACAATAAGAATTTGCTAAAACCAATTGGTATGAAAGCTATAATAAAAATTACAATCTTACTCATGCTGCCAGTTGTGCTTAATGCACAAGAAGGCGTCCGTTTTACTGAAAAATATGGGCCGTTTTACGATGCCCATGAACAGCAAAACGATTTTACAAATCGCAAATATGTGAAATATCCATTTGTTCGCGAAGCAGATGTAATGTGGTCGGAAGTTACATGGGAGATTATCGATTTGCGTGAAAAAATGAACCTTCCTCTGTATTATCCAACCGACACCATACATGGGCGCAAGAGTCTGATTAATACAATCATGAGTGGTATTGAAAATAACCACTACACAGCATTTAGAGTGCCTATAAACAATAATGAGTTCGAATTCGACCCGAATAATATCATTTTGAATGTCGATGAAATAAGAGATATTGGTAGTCGCCAAGAAATTATACCGATTACCATTCGACCTGGTGTAACACGCGATTCTTTAGTTACAATTCGCTGGAGACCGGAAGAGATCAAACAAATATTAATTAAAGAAGTGTGGTATTTCGACAAAAAGAACTCGAAGCTACAATCAGAAATTATTGGGATATGTCCCATTCGAGAATATACTTTCAACGGAACGCAACGAAGGCAGCGCATGTTCTGGGTTTATTACCCCGATGCTCGCCCGTACTTATCTACAGTGCCTGTATATAATCTTATCGACAGCAATGCGTCAAACTCATTTGACGATATATTTGTTTATCGATATTTCAGATCATATTTTGTACAGGAAGCCAATGTTTATAACGATCGTATGATAACAGATTATGTTATAGGTTATGAAGCTCAACTGGAATCTGAACGTATAAAACAAGAGATATTTAACAAAGAACAAGATTTATGGGAAAATTAATTTGTATATAAACCAACTTCATAAAAAAGCCTTATGGTAATGTACCATAGGGCTTTTAATTCTTTTAATTTAAATTTTTAAAAGGCAATTCATAGCATACACCAATTTCATGGTGAATTCGCACATTTTAATTATGTGCATTCATGATCTGCCAAATGGCTGATCATACTTGTATAAATATAACAATTAATCAAGCAATTCGTCGTTATCATACAAATCAACTTTTGTGTACAAAATCATAAAAACATATTCTTTAGTAATAATTCTAATGACACTGCTGCTATCGGGTTGCAAAAAAGAAACAGCAATACATGATTTGCGGGGAAAAGCGCGACCTCAATGGTTCGAACCCATACCGTATGGCATGTCGTACATAAAAGAAGGATCGTTTAAACTGGGCATGAACGACGAATCAGTCATAAGTCAGTTACAGCCGATTAAAAATGTATCTGTAAATTCGTTCTGGATTGATGACACAGAAATCACTAACGACGAATACCGGGAATATATTAATTGGATAAGAGATTCGGTAGCTGCCAGTCTTACTTTCAAAGCCGGCATTGAATATTACATGAAAAAAGGAGAAGACAACCAGATAATTGCCCCACCGGTTGTCGATCGTTTAAAAATCAGCCAAATATGGACTGACGACAGGATAGACGTTCAAGAAGCCATTCAACCTCTCTATTATCAGGGCGACGAACGGATATACGATAAAAAAGAAATTGATTACCGTCATATTTTATACACATACTCCTATATCGATTTGCAGAAAGCAGCCAAAAAAGCCAACAGTTACAATTACGAAACTCAGTCGTATAACGGAAATATAAGCAGTAGGCTCGATTTCCTGGTAAAAAAATCTATTCCGGTATATCCCGACACCCTGGTATGGGTTAGAGACTTTACCTATTCGTTCAACGAACCATGGACTCAAAAATATTTTTATCATCCTGCTTTCAAAAACTATCCGGTTGTAGGGGTTACTTGGGAACAGGCTAATGCATTTTGTCACTGGCGCACAGAATACAAAAAAATCTTTCTCGCAGCTCATAGTATTCTTCCCATTCACGATTACCGATTACCAACCGAAGTAGAATGGGAATATGCTGCACGAGGTGGCCGAATGGGAGCAAAATATCCTTGGGGAAGTTATTACACTGCCAACCAGGAGGGATGCTACATGGCCAATTTTAAACCCAAAAGAGGCAACTACATTGCTGATAATAAATATTCATCTAAAACCATCAGGGTAGCATACTATCCGCCAAACGACTATGGGCTGTACGACATGGCCGGCAACGTTTCGGAATGGACTAGCACCGCATACGACGAATTAGGTTATGAAATGATTCATGACCTCAACCCCGAATTTCAATACAATGCTGCGCCCGGTGACCCATCGGCATTAAAACGAAAAGTTATCAGAGGCGGTTCATGGAAAGATGTAGCTCATTATCTGGAGGTTTCTTCCCGAGATTATGAATACCAGGATACCGCAACCAGTTTTATTGGTTTCAGATGTGTAATGAATGCCATTGAAGATGAAAAGAAAAGTTACGATTATTAGCCAAAACCATTATTTGCTTTTCTTCTTTTTACGCTTTTCGACCGAAAAACCAAACTTGCCGATTTTTTTTCCTAGTTTAAAGTAGGCTCCATGATTAAATACCAATGGATTAGCACCAGCAAGATCAAACTTTCCACTTTCATTATCCATATATTTCTCATCAACACTTACATTTACTACTTCGGCTAAAAACATGTGGTGAGAGCCAAGTTCAATAATATCTTTAACGGTACACTCTATACAAACCGGAGATTCTGAAATCATTGGTGCATCAACTTTTATTGCCGGCACAGGCGTTAGATTCATCTCCTTCCATTTATTAAACTTACTTCCGCTACGGCATCCACACCAATCGGTTTCATTAGCCATATTTTCGGTGGTCAGATTAATTACAAACGCACCGCTCTTTTTAATAATATCGTACGAATGTCGCTCAGGCCTCACCGATATATAACACATAGGTGGATTGCTGTTTACCGTGCCAGTCCAGGCAATCGTAATGATATTATATTCTTCAGGTACTGAACCACAACTCACCATTACAGCTGGCAAGGGATAAATCATCGTTCCGGGTTTAAAATCAATTCTTGACATTTTATTTACTTTTTGTTCAATACATTAAAACATATATTCTGCAATATTTACAAGGTAAAATAACCAAATGTTTTTAGTATTTTTGTGTTGAAAGCACAAAATATTTTAATTATGGATAAATATCTGGCAAACGATAAACGTTACGAAAAGACAGAATATAAAAAATGTGGACTGTCGGGTATAAAATTACCGCTTCTCTCGTTAGGACTATGGCATAACTTTGGTGGTGTTGATACATTTGAAAACGGACGAAATATCCTCAGATATGCTTTTGATAACGGAATTACCCACTTTGATCTAGCCAACAATTACGGTCCTCCTCCCGGCTCAGCAGAAGAAAGTTTCGGTAAAATACTGAGAACCGATTTCAAAGCTTATCGCGACGAAATGATTATATCAACCAAAGCCGGTTACCTTATGTGGAATGGACCTTATGGCAACTGGGGATCAAAAAAGTACCTTGTAGCCAGTTTAGACCAAAGCTTAAAACGTATGGGGCTCGATTATGTTGATATTTTTTATCATCACCGTCCCGACCCCGACACCCCGATTGAAGAAACAATGGCTGCACTTGACTTGATCGTTCGACAGGGAAAAGCTCTTTACATAGGCATTTCGAATTACAATGCTGAAGAAACTGCCGAGGCAGTTAAACTATTACAAAAAATGGGCACTCCATGCTTGATCAACCAAGTACGATACTCAATGTTTGAGCGTTGGGTTGAAGAATCTTTACTCGATACGGCAGAAGATGCCGGAATAGGGCTTATAGCATTCTCTCCACTAGCGCAAGGGCTGTTAACCGATAAATACTTAAACGGTATTCCGGACAACTCACGCGCTGCTAAATCCTGGGGGTTTCTCAAAGAGAACCAAGTTAATCAGGCATTAAATAAAGTAAAAGAGCTTAATGAAATAGCAGTAGCACGTGGACAATCTTTGGCTCAAATGGCTATTGCATGGCTTTTAAAAGATAAGCGTATAACTTCCGTACTGGTTGGTGCCAGCTCGGTAAATCAACTGGAAGACAATATGGCCGCAACCGATTATCTGACTTTTTCGAAAGAAGAACTTAACGAAATAGATGAAATATTGAATAGTTAATTAAGAAAAGAGAAATAAAACATTAAACTGCAAAAACATGAAAACAGTCAAATTTCCATTAGTATTTTTAATCTTGTCACTTTTTATTATTGCTGGTTGTACTGAAGATCCTGACGATCCGGAAGAAGTTAACCCTAAGTACCTGATTGAAACAGAAAAAATAGGTAGTACGATCTACGCATCTGTACTTACGCAATTCTTGTCACAAAACAATGAACTCGATGTCGATGCGTATATCAATTATAATGTTGAACTGCATAAAATCATTTATAAAACATACTTCGAAGGAGACACCATCGAAGCTTCTGGCGTTTTTGCTTTCCCTGTTTCTCCCGACAAATCATTTCCAATTATAAGCTATCAACACGGCACCATATTTACAAAAGCTGAAGCCCCTACTGTTTATCTTAAAACCGGGGGATATTTAACAAATCAAAGCGAGATGAATGAAGCTTTTGCAGGTATATTAATGGCCAGTGCTGGCAATATAATATTAATACCCGATTACATTGGTTTTGGCGAGTCTTCTGAGTTTTTTCATCCCTACATGCACGTTGAATACACCAACAATGCAGTGCTTGATATGATCAGGGCTTCAAAAGAATTTATTGCTGTAGAGGAACCCTGCAAGAGCAATAATAAACTATTCTTATTGGGTTATTCACAAGGAGGAAGCGCCACCGCAGGAAGTTTATATGCCATAGAAAACGTAGCAGCCAACAGTGATATTGAAGTTACAGCTGCAGCAGCAGGAAGCGGCGCATATAATCTAACAAAATTCAGGGAATATGTAATGAATCTGACTGGGCCATACGAACGTCCTTCGTTTATCTTGTACATTTTCGAATCACTTTCGAAATACAGCCAGGCTGACACTGATTATTCTCTTGTTTTTAGCGAGGAATTTGCAGAAACTGTTCCCGCCATGATCGATGGTACAACTACAAGCAGCACAATTGATAATGAACTTGGACAATATGTTGGCCGTATCTTTAACGATAACTTTGAGGATGATGAGATTTTTAATACATCCGAAGAATATGCATCATTAAGAGCAGCATTTGAACTTAATTCAGTTGAAGGATGGAATATCGAAACACCTTTGAATTTATACTACGGTTTTAAAGACTCATGGGTTCCCTCAACACAATCAAGCTGGTTTTATGCAAGTTTTCCTGACTCTAAAAAAGGATCAACGGTACAATCTAAATCTCTAGGTCAACTTAATCACACACAGGCATATCTACCCACAATTATCGATGCTTTAGATTGGTTTTCGAATTATTAACATACACTTGATAGAATAAAAAAAAGCAGGAACTTACTTTCCTGCTTTTTTTATTCTATTAGTCATTACTTTGTATGTTGGATCCTCAATTACATTTACATCAATAATATCTTCAGCATTTTTCAATAATACGCGACAGTCTGAACTGAGATGTTTCAGGTGAAGCCTTTTTCCGGCTTTTTGGTAACGCTCTGTAATTCGGTTTAAAGCTTCAATGGCCGACATGTCTGCTACCCTGCTCTCTCTAAAATCTATAACTACCTCATCGGGGTCGTTCAAAACATCAAACTTATCGTTGAAGGTTGATACAGAACCAAAAAATAGCGGGCCAAAAATTTCATAGTATTTGACACCATTCTCATCAATGTGCTTTCTTGCTCTGATTCGTTTGGCATTGTCCCACGCAAAAACCAAAGCCGAAATAATTACACCAATAATAACTGCCAATGCGAGGTTATGCAGAAAAACAGTAACCAAGGTAACCATTACCATCACAAAAATATCCGATTTAGGCATTTTAGTAAAAGTTCACAAGCTTGCCCACTCGAAGGTGCCAACCGATACCATAATCATAAGCCCGGTAAGTGCGGCCATAGGAACTTTTTCAATTAATCCCGAACCAAACATTACAAACATCAGCAACATCAACGATGCCACAATACCAGATATTCTTGCCCGTGCGCCGTTTGAGATGTTAATAAGGCTTTGACCAATCATTGCACAGCCACCCATCCCAGAAAAGAAACCCGACAAAATATTTGCGGTTCCCTGTGCTACTGCTTCTTTATTTCCATTTCCGCGTGTTTCTGTTATCTCATCCACAATGTTCATCGTTAACAAACTCTCAATCAAACCAACTCCGGCCACAATGGATGCATAAGGAAGGATGACTTTTAGTGTCTCAAAAGTGAATGGAATTTCAGGAATATGAAAAGGTGGGAAACCTCCTTCAATAGATGCAATATCCCCTACTGTTTTTGTATCTATTCCGAGTATGGCTACCAAACCAAAAACAACAAGAATAGCTGCTAAAGAAGCAGGAAAAGCTTTTGTGAGTTTAGGCATTCCCCATATAATTATCATGGTAAGAACAACAAGGCTCAATAGCACATACAAAGGTTCTCCCGTCAACCAATTACCCGATGAATCTTTAAATTGTAAAAGCTGCGACATGAATATAATGATGGCTAACCCATTAACAAAACCATAAACAACAGGTTGTGGTACAAGCCTAATAAGTTTTCCTAACTTTAAAATACCAGCAAGAGTCTGAATAATGCCTGCCAATATTACCGTTGCAAAGATATATTCAACACCATGCGTTTTTGCCAAAGCTATTATGACTATTGCAACCGCTCCTGTTGCTCCGGATATCATCCCCGGACGTCCACCTAAAGCTGAGGTTACAATACCCATAACAACTGCTGCGTACAATCCTGTCAGGGGAGATAATCCGGCAATTAAAGCAAAAGCTACTGCCTCGGGAACTAATGCCAGTGCCACTGTTATGCCAGATAATATTTCAGTTTTATAGTTAATTCCAGCATTAAAATCAAATAGTCTTAAAATTTGTTTCATATTTTCGATCTTTTAAAATGTTAATTTTCAGCAGATAATTCTTTCGATAAAACTGCTGTACAACATATTTTAAGCGCGCGAAAATAGAACTTATTCTTCTACTACTATTCTTTTTTAACAATCTACCATACAGATTTAACACAACCATTAGTTGAAGATTCTAATTTGAAAACTTATGCTTATTCAATAAAAGATAAATTTAACCATGACTAGCAACCCTCAATAAATCACTTATAAGCAATAACTGTAACCGAAGGTGAAAAAATAAGAAATCGACGGCCAAGAGACCATATAATTAAGTTGAGAAGGGCTTTTACCATGTTAAGCTTTTGGTTTTCGGAATAACTGTAGTAACTGTTTTCGAATCGAACATTATAGCCCAGGGCTGACAAGCCTGAACGAAATTCTTTTAAATCGAGTAAGTTCTCAGACCAGTTACCGGTAAAAGGGTCGCAGGTGTTGGTCGGATGATTTATCAAAACGGGTGATACACCCGTTTTAAAATAGTGCGAAACAGCATTCTCTATGTCACCGACCTTCTGACCACGTGTATGTTTTGCCAGCATTGCAACCTCCGAATCACCTAACCCTGGTGCAAACTGACTTATAATATCCTTACGCAATTCAACAAACGGCTTCACCGAATCACGCTCTTTCCATCCCTCCGTTTTTTGTTCGCCCGAATATTCAGCTTTAGCATGCAATTTTTTCAGGCGTTTTTTTACAAACGGATTGGCGGGGTTTGCACTGGTTAAAAAAACAATTGAGAAATCTGCGTTTATTTCTCCAGCTTTCGCAAACCAGTCTTTGGGGTTATAAATATGCTCCAACACATCCATAGAGCAAAGCACATCGGGTTGTTTATTTTTGATATTCAAAAAAGCAACTAGTTTGTCAATGTCACTGCAAACATAGCTACTGGCCATCAATCCAAGGTACTGTCCTATAACTTCGGCATCAGCTGTCGAAACATCGTAAATATCGTTGTAAATTACTTCTTTAAATCCGGTTTCGACAGCCAGCATGCTCAATAAACCACAACCTCCGCCGTAATCAACAAAAAGCGATTCTTCTATGGGATGTTTAAGCGCCCTTACAGCTTTTGCCATTAATTGCGTATAAACCGTCATATAAAACTGAAGGTGTGAAATGTAATTGCCAAGATACTTCCGGTTGTATTCCGAAACAGAAAGCGTTTCAATATCTAAACCTTTAAGTTTTGCAGCTAAGCGTATGGCAGCTTTGTCGATACGCTCCAACAAAGCATTTTCCAATCTATATGTTCTTTTAAAAGGCAGATATTCCATTCTGTAAGACCAAATATTTTCTATTTCTCATCCTTCAACGAATTCCACCCTTGTGCGGTTAGCTCGATCTCTGTTCCTCCCATAGCAACAAGATTAGTGCCTTCTGAAGCATCTACAATATGTCCGATCACCGTAATATCGGGGTGATTGCGTATTTTATCGTGGTCGGCAATCGGAACTGTAAACAACAGCTCGTAGTCTTCGCCACCATTAAGTGCTGCCACAATCGGGTTAATGTGCATTTCTTCGGCAAGATCTTTGGTTTCGTTATCCATCGGAACTTTTTCTTCGTATATTTTTGCCCCCACGCCCGAGTCGCTGCAAATGTGCATCACCTCCGATGATAAGCCATCCGATATGTCCATCATTGCTGTTGGTTTTACCTTCAATTCTTCAAAAATCTTTTTCATATCGGTACGGGCTTCGGGCTTGAGCTGTCGCTCCAATATATAGTTGTAACCTTCGAGTTGAGGCTGAACGTTCGGGTTATCCTTAAAAACCCGGTTTTCGCGTTCTAGCAGGTTAAGCCCCATGTAAGCACCGCCCAGGTCGCCGGTTACACATATAAGGTCATTTTTTTGTGCCCCGTTGCGGTAAACCAGTTCTTCTTCCCTGGCCATGCCAATGGCTGTTACACTAATCACCAGGCCGGTCATCGACGAAGTAGTGTCGCCACCCACAAGGTCAACACCATATTTTTCGCAGGCCAGGTTCATGCCTTCATAAATTTGTTCAAGCGCCTCAACCGAAAACTTAGAAGAAACAGCTATAGAAACAGTAATTTGCGTAGGTACTGCATTCATGGCTGCCACATCACTGAGGTTAACCACAACCGATTTGTACCCTAAATGCTTCAATGGTACATACATCAGGTTGAAATGGATGCCTTCGGTAAGCAGGTCGGTTGTTATAACCACTTTTTTTTCTTTAGCATCAATAATGGCGGCATCGTCGCCTATCCCCTTCAAAGTTGAAGCGTTTCTTATCTTTATTTTATTTGTTAATCTGTCGATGAGCCCAAATTCGCCTAATTCGGAAATTGATGTTACTTTGCGTTCGTTATCAGCCATTTTATATCGGATGTTATGGTATGAAATATAATTTGAAGGGGCAAAAATAGGACTACTTTACTATCTTTGCAACATTTTTTAAACAGTCTGGCAAATTGGTTGTTTATTAAACCACCAGACTTCTAATTTAATACTATATGACAGAACAAGATAAGATATTAGAGAAAGTAACGAACGAGGAGTATAAGTACGGTTTTGTCACTGATATAGAACAAGATATAATTGAGAAAGGCCTTAGCGAAGATGTTGTTCGCATTATCTCGGCTAAAAAGGAAGAACCCGAATGGATGCTAGATTTCAGGTTAAAAGCTTATCGAAATTGGCTGGAAATGAAAAAACCCGACTGGGCGCATCTTAACATTCCGCCCATCGATTATCAATCGATAAGTTATTATGCAGCACCTAAAAAGAAAGAAGACCAGCCCAATAGTCTTGACGAGGTTGACCCTGAGTTGATTGACACTTTCAATAAACTGGGTATTCCGCTCGAAGAACAAAAGCATCTGTCTGGAGTGGCTGTTGATGCTGTAATGGACAGTGTATCGGTGAAAACCACGTTTAGAGAAACACTTGCTGAGAAGGGCATTATCTTTTGCTCGTTTAGTGAGGCGGTAAAAGAATTTCCCGATTTGGTAAAAAAGTATCTGGGAAATGCTGTGCCGGCAGGCGACAATTATTTTGCCGCATTGAACTCGGCAGTCTTCAGCGATGGCTCGTTTTGCTATATCCCCAAAGGCGTGCGTTGCCCTATGGAACTTTCTACTTATTTCCGTATCAATGCAGCCAATACAGGGCAGTTTGAGCGTACGCTCATTGTAGCCGACGACGATAGCTACGTTTCGTACCTCGAAGGGTGTACCGCGCCAAAGCGTGACGAGAACCAACTGCACGCCGCGGTGGTCGAAATTATTGCCATGGAACGTGCCGAAGTGAAATACTCAACCGTTCAGAACTGGTATCCCGGTAATAAAAACGGTAAAGGCGGTGTTTACAACTTTGTAACA
>JAQICD010000112.1 GCA_027858715.1 Prolixibacteraceae bacterium | reverse complement strand
GGACGTGGCACTAAAAACATGATGCACCAACCGGCCATGTCCACCGCAGAGTGTGAACTGGCTATGCAAAAAGGAGCCGGATATGTAAAAGCCGAAGCCGAAAAAGGTTGCAACACCATAGCTTTTGGCGAAGTAGGCATTGGTAACACCTCATCATCATCATTGCTGATGCACCGTTTTCTTGAGCTTCCCATTGAAGAATGCGTGGGTGCCGGTGCCGGAATGGTGGGTGAACAACTCGAATATAAAAAGAACGTATTGAAAGAAGTTTCCCGGAAATATAATCCCTCCTCCCCCCTCGAAACGCTCGCTACATTTGGCGGGTTCGAAATTGCCATGATGGCCGGTGCGTTTATTGAAGCTTACCGGCAAAAGATGTTGGTCTTGGTCGATGGCTTTATTGCATCGGCTGCCATGCTATCGGCTAGTCAGTTTGAACCGGAACTGAAAAACAACTGTATTTTCTGCCACAAGTCGAACGAAAAAGCCCACAATATATTGCTTGAACGCCTTGGTGCCGAACCTGTTCTCGACCTGCGTCTCCGTCTTGGCGAAGGCACCGGTGCCGCCGTGGCACTGCCTATCATCCGCTCAGCCGTAAACTTTTTAAACGAGATGGCCAGCTTCGACGATGCAGGGGTTAGTCGGGAAACGGAAGTGTAAAATCAAGTTCGAATTATAGCAAAGGTTTGATGAGAAATTGAAATTTATCCCACAAAGTCACAATGAACACAAAGTTTTCTCTTGGTGGGCTTTGTGTCTTAGTGAGCAAACATTTAGTATAATACCTTTGATTTCCAAAACAGGTACAAAAAACGGATATTAATTTATAGTAATAATTTTCAGCAAAACTAAAATATAACTATTATTGGAAGAAGAAACATTATTCGTGGATTTACCCAGCTAAGAGTTTGGAATTGACATACTACATTACAAAACAGAAAATGAATTATTGGCACTCATAAAATCATTAGAAAATAAAAACAGACGCAACAACTCAAAACCCCAATAACCCATTATCCTAATCTACAAATGAAGAACCAATTAGAAAATTACGCTTCAAAACCCAGTTTCATCCCCCGCCAGTGGCAACTCTTCCTCATCGCCCTCTCCTTCTACACCCGTATTCCGGTTCGCAAGGAGCTTGATTATTCGGCGGAGAACCTGAACAAATCAACCCGGTTTTTTCCATTTATCGGGCTGATTGTTGGCGGTATTGGGGCGTTGGTTTTCTGGGGGGCATCATTTATATTGCCTCTAGTGGTTGCTGTTATCCTTTCAACTGCGGCTACTATTTTCACTACCGGTGCGTTTCACGAAGACGGCTTTGCCGATTTTTGCGATGGTTTTGGCGGTGGATACACCAAAGAACGGATTATCACAATAATGAAAGACAGTCGCATTGGTACTTACGGAGCCTCCGGACTGTTGCTCATATTGCTCATTAAAATATTCACCCTGTTTTCGATTGATGCACAGCAAATACCGCTAACTATTCTGGCTGCACACGGTCTTAGCCGGGTAATGCCGGTGCTGGTAATTTTTACCACCCGCTACGTGCGCGACGATGAAACAAGTAAAATAAAACCCATCGGCAAAAAAGGGAGCATTGCCGACCTTATCTCTGCCATAATATTTGGAAGTGTGATGCTCCTCTTTTTTCCATGGATATATGCTGCTGCAATTGTACCAACAATGCTGATTATTACCTTTCTATTCAGAAAATACATTTCACGAAAAATTGGGGGATATACAGGTGATTGCTTAGGTGCTTTACAGCAAATAACTGAGTTATGTGTCTATTTGATATTTCTAATCATAATAAACACTTATTAAAAAGACTTTACTTTATTTAATCTTTTTTACATCTCTTTAAAATTAAAATCATTACATAATTTTTACATTTGCATGTACTTATTTAACTGGTTGACATATAAAAAAAACAATGGGTAAAATAAAATCACCACCATTTATTGCATTACTATTTTTACCGGTATTATACACCAATATGTTATATGCTCAAGATTCGACAAGCATCCAAATAGATAATATCAAACTTCATTTTGAGCCAACATATACCATCCCTGCAGATCTGCAGTTATCGCCCAAACTTTATAAGTTCGATTTAAAAAATGATTTAGCACCAGTCATGTTTAATTCAACAGGAGCAAAAGATGTATTTGATAAAAAAAACATTCAATTATCATACACTGGAAATAGAATACAGAAAAAATACCTTGGGCTAGGTAATTTTGAACAGTTCAATAATACAATATCTCTTCAGTATAAAAACAGACTATACCTTAACACCAATATAGGTTTACAAAAGCGGGATTTCTTAACAAGTTCTATTAATTCCGACTTTCATATTGGTTTCAAAACTTCACTTGAATACGCCATAAACAATAACTTATCGGCATATGTATATTGGCAAAAATCGAGACTATTAAATAAACCTAACATCGAATATGAACCCTATGAAAATTTATCGAAAACATTATTCATGAATAACGAAATTGGAGCCGGTATTAAAGCTCAATTTAAAAATATACGAACTGATTTTGGTGTAAATGCAACATATAGTTCTAAGTTCAACAGAACGAAGAAAATTAACACTATAAATACTAAAGTAAGCCTTGGTTTTTAGGAGTTTATGAATGTATAACCACTACCACCATAATTATATGCATACTCTTTCAATAAGCTGTAACGATACAAATAATAAAAACATGAAAACCTATATCAATATGGATTTTGTTGTAGAACCCGGAGAATTTAAAGTGATGATTGGCAATTCATCTGTCGATAATAATTTAACAATCATACAACTAATGATTGAAGACTAGATACGAAAGAACAATGCATCTCACTTTAATACGCCACACCTCCGTTAATGTCCCTCCGGGCATGATTTATGGCCAAACCGATGTACCATTATGCGATTCGTTTGAAGAAGAAGCAGAAAAAATAATGGAACAAATCAATACCACTTTCGATGTGGTGTATTCGAGTCCGCTTACCCGTTGTATGCAACTTGCACAAAAAAT
>JAQICD010000087.1 GCA_027858715.1 Prolixibacteraceae bacterium | reverse complement strand
AAGGTGTTGAATTATAAAAAAAACGCTGTTTTTAATGCACAATAAGAAGAATAAGGATGAAACGTTTTATTTCAAGATTTCAGATTAGTAATGGAGTTGTATATACAATTCTAGTCCTGTTTATGACAATATTAGCAAATGCTGGTGAACGTATTGTTCCGCCGGTTCATCCATATCCCGATGGAACATTGGTTTATCATCCCGATTCATTGGGTAACCGGATTCCCGATTTTTCTTATTGTGGTTATAATTCATTTAATAGTGCCATACCAACAGTGCCAGTTAAAGTGGTGGTGAATCCGATAAATGGAGATGCAACTGCTATAATCCAAAAAACAATTGATTATGTTGCTTCGTTACCGGTTGATGAAAATGGTTTCAGGGGTGCAATTCTACTAAGAAAGGGAACATACAGGGTGAGTGGGCGTTTTATTATCTCTAACTCCGGAATTGTTATTCGTGGCGAAGGTTTTAAAACAAGTGATACAAGAATTATAGCCGATGGCATTAGCCGGGAAACTCTTTTTCGCTTTTGTGGTAGCGAACCGGAAACTACAAGTCAAAAAAATATAATTACCGATAGCTACGTCCCTGTAAATGCAACTTCTTTTAATATTAAAAATGCCGATAATCTTAAAAAAGGTGATAAAATATTTATAACCCGAACTTCAACCTGGGAATGGGTTGATTTTTTAAAAATGAGACAGTTTGGTGGTCAGACCGGATGGCTTGGATGGCGTGAAGGTGAACGTGATATCGTGTGGGATCGCACAATTGCCTCTGTTTCTGATAATACGATAACAATCGACGTTCCCATAACTACGGCTATCGATATAGATTTTGGAGGTGGATACATCAACACTTATCAGTGGCCCAATCGTGTGATTAACTGTGGAGTTGAAAACATTGCTCTTGAATCGGATTACAATACAGAAAACATTAAAGATGAAGATCATTGCTGGAACGCTGTTTCATTTGAAAATGCCCGCGATTGTTGGGTTCGTCAGGTAACGTTTAAGCATTTTGCAGGCTCGGCCGTTGCTACCTACGAAACAGCTTCCCGTATTACGGTTGAAGATGCACTTTCAACTGAGCCGGTTTCAGAAATTGGAGGGCTACGTCGTTATACTTTTTACAACAGTGGACAACAAAACTTATTTCAACGTTTATATGCTGAAAATGGCTATCGCGATTTTTCAACCGGTGCTTGTGCCGCTGGTCCTAATGCTTTTGTACAATGTAAATCGCAGCTGCCATATAGTTTTAGCGGGACCGTCGATAGTTGGGCATCGGGTGTTTTATTCGATATTGTAGATGTTGATGGAAACTCATTGGGATTTTCTAACAGGGGGCCACTCGACCGTGGTGCCGGCTGGACGGCTGCCAACTCAATGTTGTGGCAATGCACAGCTGCCAATATTTATTGTTTTGCACCTCCCGGTGCTCAAAATTGGGCTTTTGGAACCTGGGGGCGTTATTCGGGTAACGGATACTGGTACGAAGCCGACAGTCATGTAAAGCCCCGTAGCTTATTTTACGCTCAGTTGGCTGACCGGATAGGGAAGGAAAACACACCTGACGATCCGGTTATTGAATACAATACAAATGCTACCAGCAGTCCTACGGTTGAACAGGCTGCCGAGATTGTTGAATACTTTCAAACACCGGTGAAGTCGGTTAAAGAATGGATTGCAGAAGCTCCTTTACGAAACCCGATTTCTATAAATATAAACGAAGCACCCGATATTGAAAAATTAAAAGTAGCCTCTAAGCCTGAACCACATAAATCTGCTCAGAAGGTAGGAATATCAAACGGATGGTTGCTAAGCAACAATGAAATAATAACAGGTTTAAGGGCACAGGTTCCCTGGTGGAGTGGAAGCTTACGCCCGCGCGGTGTTAAAAGGGCTAAAATGGCCATTACCCGATATGTGCCGGGGCGTGTAGGTAAGGGTTACACCGATAAAATAAGCGATGTTGTTGCTGAGATGAGGGGAGAAAATATCGCTGCCATCGAACAGAACTATGGTTTGTGGTATGATCGTCGGCGCGACGACCATGTGCGGGTTCGCCGTATGGACGGCAATGTTTGGGCGCCTTTTTACGAGCAGCCTTTTGCCCGTAGTGGAGAAGGTTTGGCCTGGGACGGGCTTAGCAAATATGACCTTACAAAATATAATCTTTGGTATTGGGGGCGTTTGAAAAAGTTTGC
>JAQICD010000182.1 GCA_027858715.1 Prolixibacteraceae bacterium | reverse complement strand
TTTCCATAGTCGGTGAGGTCGCCGGCAGTGCCGAGGGCTTCAAAGATGGTGAGCTGGTTTTTCGCCATGGATTTTTGTCCGGGGCTATTTACTTCACCCAGCAGGGTAATGTTGCGGTTGACCAGTTTTACAAATACCGAGGCGCTTTTAAGGTAGGTGTCCACCTTGCCCTGTATTATGTTTTGTACTTCTTCAGCTGTTTTATCTACCACATATATTTTTCCCAGTTTTGGGTAGGTGATGTATCCCTCGTTATCTACCAGGTAGGTAATGAGTTCGATCGACCCTGATGATATGTTTGCTGTGGTTGTATTGCTGAGATTCAGAAAGGCTGCATTCATGGGATCGTCGCTGATCACCTTCACATACAGTTGGTCGTTGGGCTTTATTTTATACTCATCGGGAATAGGGTCTCTATGATAAGTGGTGTTGGTCTCTATCTCGTTAAGGTATGTGATTTGATCCAGAGGTGTACTGCATGAGCTACCCATGAGTATGACAATAAGTAGAATAAGGATGTTTGTAATGTATATTCTGAGAGGTTTTTTCTGCATGTCTTTAAAATTGATTTGGTTTGGTTGCAAATATAATGGTTTTAAATTGATTTGGGGGGGGGTGTCGGTTGTTGTTTACCCCAGACATTTATAGGTTATGTGTAGGGTCGAAGCGTATCTCGGGCAATATTTGCATCAGCATTTTTCTCACGGTTTCGTCGATATCGGGATTGGTGTTTTTAATTTCAACAAAAGGATTCTCCGGGTTTTCGAATGGTGCGGATATACCGGTAAAGTTTTTGATTTCGCCGGCGCGGGCTTTTTTGTAGAGGCCTTTCGGGTCGCGTTGTTCGCACACTTCGAGCGGTGTATTTATAAACACTTCCAGAAAATCGTCTTCACCGATAATGTTTTTGGCCATTTGTCGCATTTCGTTGGTGGGGCTTATAAACGAGCATATCAGTATGATGCCGCAGTTCATAAACAATTTTGAAACTTCGGCAATGCGCCGTATGTTTTCGAGCCGGTCTTCTTCGGTAAATTTCAAATTTTTGTTGATGCCCGAGCGTACGTTGTCGCCGTCGAGAATTTGACAAAAATAGTTAAACTCGAATAGTCGTTTTTCAAGCATGCTGGCCAGTGTCGTTTTCCCTGAACCCGATAGTCCGGTGAACCATATTACCTTACCGCGTTGCTTGAGGTATATTTCCTTGGCGTTGCGATCTTTAATTTTGTCGAATGTAGTGTAGATGTGATTTGTCATTAGCGTAATAGACTTTAGTGTATTAGTTGTTTTTAAAACCGCAGATACGCAGATGGCGCGGAGTCTTTTGCCTTGCGGCAAATTGTTATGCCCACAAAGGCACAAAGGGCACAAAGTGTGAATATAGGTGTGGTTTAGGTGTTGTATGAATGACAAGTTTCCAATATTCTAACAATCCAATATTCCAACAAGTCATTAGTGAATTAGTTCCCGAAGCAAGTTTCCCGATTTTCGGGACAGGCAGGGACTGGTCGCTAAAACGCCCAGCATTAGTGAAAAGTTCCTGAGTGCGCGATTATCTTTGTTCCGTCAGCTAAAGCAGACAGCTTGTCCCGACGAGTGTCGGGAGCAATGCATATGATGACTCCGATTTTACTATAGCTGCAAGTTGAAAATTAATATTCTAGCGAAGCTTTTTTAAACTCATAACAAGCATAGCAACTTATCCGCAGCATATGAATTGCCGTTGGTTTCAACCAACGGATTAGTTTTCAACAAACAGATCAAGATCAACAAACATTTTAGCAATTAACTCCACTTTGTTCCATCGAACGCTGTTTCATATCATAACTCCGATGTTACCCGCCTCTCCGGCTTCGCTGATAACACAGCTCCCGATTTATGGCGCGAGGTTACAACTCGTGCCCTGGTGGACGCAATAAGCGTCTCTACACCTTTAATTCTTCGGGGGTTAGGGGGGCCTGCACAGCTCCCGATGTCGTTCGTGCCTCACTCATCGGGATTAGTTCCACCAACGCCATCCATTTCGTTGCACTCATGTATGTCGGGTGTCACTGAATCCGCCTCCTTCCCGATGTCGTT